>NZ_LKGW01000123.1:0-41500 GCF_001467335.1 Pseudomonas sp. ICMP 10191 | reverse complement strand
CCCGGACTGTCATTCAGTCCGGGGCGATGCTGTTTCTGGCTGGTTTTTTCCGATTCGGAAAGTCGCTTAGCCGTGCGCGACCTGGGCCAGGATCTCGTAAGAGCGCAGCCTGTCTTCGTGCTCGTACATGTCGCAGGTGAAGAGCAACTCGTCCGCGTCGGTCTGCTCGAGCAGCACGTCCAGTTTGGCGCGAATCTTTTCCGGGCCACCCACCATCGCCAGACCCAGGAAGCTTGATACGGCTTCACGCTCGTGTGGCAGCCACAGACCGTCCATCGACTCGACAGGCGGGCGCTGCATCAGGCTGTGCCCACGCATCAACGCCAGAATGCGCTGATAGACCGACGTCGCCAGGTATTCGGCGTGCTCGTCCGTGTCGGCCGCCGACAAGGGCACACCGAGCATCACATAAGGCTTGTCGAGCACTTCCGATGGCTGGAAGTGATTGCGATACACGCGAATCGCCTCGTGCATGTAACGCGGTGCAAAGTGCGATGCGAAGGCATACGGCAAGCCGCGCATGCCTGCCAGCTGGGCGCTGAACAGGCTCGAGCCCAGCAGCCAGATCGGCACGTTGGTGTTTGAACCGGGTACGGCGATCACTTTTTGATCAGGCGTGCGCGGCCCCAGGTATTCCATCAGCTCGGTGACATCATCCGGAAAGTCATCGGCACTACCGGAGCGCTCGCGGCGCAAGGCACGCGCAGTCATCTGGTCGGAGCCCGGAGCGCGGCCCAGTCCCAGGTCGATGCGGCCGGGATACAGGCTGGCCAGGGTACCGAACTGCTCGGCAATCACCAGCGGCGCGTGGTTGGGCAGCATGATCCCGCCAGCCCCGACACGAATGGTCGACGTGCCGCCTGCCAGGTAGGCGAGCAGCACCGAGGTCGCTGAACTGGCGATGCCGTCCATGTTGTGGTGCTCGGCCACCCAGAAGCGGTTGTAACCCAGCTTTTCAACATGCTGGGCAAGGTTGAGCGAGTTGCGCAGGGAATCGGCGGGCCCTTTGTCGTGGCGCACCGGCACCAGATCAAGGGTGGAAATTTTTACATCTGCCAAACGTTTCATAGGCCGGGGTAGCTCCTCGAATTGTGATGGGCCGGCTGCTGGAGCTGCCCACGATGAAACAGCAGTGCGGGCGCAAGTCCGGCTTTTCAATGGGCAGTGTAGAAAAACCTACTGAAATGGTTGGTCTTTCCGACGGTTGAACTTTCCAGAGCCGTCTATCCTCAGAATGCTGTAACAGCAACGATCCAAATTCATTCCAAAAGGAGCCACCATGAGTATCGTCAAGAAAGCATCCGCCCACTGGGAAGGTGATCTGAAAAGCGGTATCGGCAGCATCTCCACGGAAACCGGAGTGCTGCGCGAAGCGCCTTACGGCTTCAAGGCACGTTTTGAAGGCGGCAAAGGCACCAACCCGGAAGAGCTGATCGGCGCAGCCCATGCAGGCTGTTTCTCGATGGCGTTGTCCATGATCCTGGGCGGTGCAGGCCTGACTGCTGAAAGCATCGATACTCAGGCTGAGGTGTCGCTGGATGAGGTAAAAGGCGGTTTCGCGATCAGCGCTGTGCATTTGACCCTCAAGGCCAAAGTGCCAGGCGCGACCCAGGAGAAGTTCGACGAGTTGACCAAGCAGGCCAAAGAAGGCTGCCCGGTTTCCAAGGTACTGAACGCGAAGATCACCCTGGACGCTACATTGCTGAGCTGATTCACAGCCAGCCTTGCGGGGGCGCCTTGTGCGCTCCTGTATCTGCTGTATAAAGCTGGCTTGCTTCATCGGTCATGCGTTGGTTGACGCATGGTTTGATTATGATCAGGAGTCGAGCATGAAACGTTTTATTATGGCAGCGACCTGCACCCTGCTGGCAACCAGCGCCCTGGCGGCACCGAAATCCTGCGAAGAACTAAAGGCTGAAATCGAAGCCAAGATCCAGGCCAACAACGTCACGTCCTACACGCTGGAAATTGTTGGCAACGAAGAGGCCACCGATCCCAGCATGATCGTCGGCAGCTGCGACAACGGTACGAAAAAAATCATCTATCAGCTCAACGGTCGCTGATCAGATGCAGTGCACCCCGCCCTCTTCTTCCTCCTCGGCCACCACCTTGCGCTCTGCATCGTAAAGCCAGGCATCGACACTGTTCGCCAGTGAGCGTACCTCCAGCACATAACGCTGCCCGGCAGCGAAGTGGTCGTAACGAACACTGACGTAACACGTGATCTCGGTGTACTCGTCGCCGATCATCCCCATGCCGCCCGAGCGGTACTCGTAGTCATAACGCACCTGCAACTCATGGCTGCCCGGCGTCACCTGAAAGTAGCGGCCGTCGTAAGTGTTCTTGCCATCGAGCTTGTCGCCCATGATCAACTGGCCGGTGATGGTGCGCATGTCGACCCACGCCATGTCCGGATTGACGGTGGGCAAGGGACCGGCGCATCCGGCGAGGGTGGCTAGAGTGAGTGCGGTTATCAGTATCAGAAGACGGTTTGGCACCGAGGTGTACCTCTGTTTAAAAAGGTTTAGTGGCAACCGTTGACATGACCTGCTGTTGGCCAGTCATCCAGTCTGCAGAAACTGCGCAGCGTGTTTCGGTCAAGCGTTGGATAACGGCAAAATCGCTTCTCAGGTTTCGTGAAAAGATTGGTTCATGATGAGCAATTCGATTTCGAAGCAATCGGATTTGTTCGAGATCAGCCGCGATCTTTGCTCGGTGGGCAGATACAGTGAAGCACTTTTCGAGGTTTGGAAAAAAGCGGTATAGATAAGGAGTCCAGATACGGCCTTCAAACCGTTTTGTGAACATTTTTTCCCAAAAGACGAATTTCAACTCCGCAATAACGGCCCCGGTTGTTCCACATTTCTGTCTGGCTCTTGCAAGCTCTTGTTTTGGCTTGAAAACCGGACCTGTAACATTGGGCAAGCTTTGCTCGAAGCCGGGACTCCAAGGCCACTCGGGGCCGTAAACCGAAGCGATTGCGTCTGCAACACCGTTACGAACAATCACCTCGCACAGGTGTAGCGGTGTAAGGAACGCTGCAGAGACGAGGGCGTTCCAGGCATACAAAGTGATGGCCTCATCAAGACCCCGGCCCACAGCGCGCGCTGCATTCTCATACGTCGAAATCCGGGCAGAGGAAATGGACAATCTGATTGCCTTTGCGACCTCTAAAGCTGACATTGACGACAACTGCAAACCTCCCTATAGTCTGCCCACTTGCCGAGGGCCTAGCTGGCTTATGCCTCCCCCCACGGACAGATGATATAGCAATACCTAAAGCCCACCTGCACGGTGGGTTTTCTGTTTGTGTCTAATGAAAATAGCTTTTTACACGGGCGCACAGCTTGGTGCGTTCCAGCTCGTCCGTGGTTTGAGTCTCTGTAACCTTCAATCCTCATAACAGTTGCACATCCCCACTCCCCTCCTGCATAACATCACCGTACCCAAGCCACCAAAGCACTTCCTTCATGGCCACATTCTCCCTGCCACGCCTTCGACACCTGCCAGCGCTGACGGCCGTCACGCTGCTTGCCGGCTGCTCCAGCGTTTCCTACTACGGGCAGTTGGCTCAGGGGCAGTGGCAGTTGCTGCAGGCACGTGAGCCGGTGGAGAAGATCGTGGCTGACCCGACTCGGGATGCAGGTTTGCGCCAGCATCTGGCCCGGTCGCAGTTGGCGCGGACGTTTGCCAGTGAGCATTTGCATCTGCCGGATAACAAGAGTTACCGCCTGTATGCGGACCTGGGCCGCCCTTATGTGGTGTGGAATGTGTTCGCGACGGATGAGTTCTCGCTGGAGCCGGTCACGCACTGTTTTCCAATCGCTGGGTGTGTGGCGTATCGCGGTTATTACAGCCCTGGCGGGGCGCGTGGCGAGGCGGCGTTGCAGCGGCAGGCGGGCAAGGATGTGTATTTGAGTGGCGTGGAAGCCTATTCGACGCTGGGTTGGTTCAATGATCCGATTCTCAGTTCGATGATGGGCTGGGGTGACGAGCGTCTGGCCACGCTGATTTTTCATGAGTTGGCGCATCAGCGTTTTTACGTGAAGGACGACACGGAGTTCAACGAGTCCTACGCCAGTTTCGTCGAGCAGGAAGGTACGCGGCAATGGCGTGCGGCGCGGGGATTACCGCCGGAGAGTGTTTCGCAGTCGGCGCGGCGTGATCAGTTTACCCGGTTGGTGCTTGATACCCGGGAGCGGCTCAAGGCGTTGTATCGCCAGCCGCTGTCGGCCGAGGTGATGCGCGCCCGCAAGGCTGAAGAATTCGAGCGGATGCGCCGTGATTACCGCGCGTTGCGGGATGATCAATGGGCAGGCGACAAGCGCTTCGATGCCTGGATCAACAGCCCGATGAACAACGCCAAGCTGCTGCCTTTTGGTCTTTACGATCAATGGGTGCCAGCTTTCGAGGCGTTGTTCAGGCAGGTGAATGGCGACTGGCAGGCCTTTTATCGGGCTGTGGAGAAGCTGGGCGCGATGCCTGCCGAGGCGCGCAAGGCGGCGCTGCGGGCGTTGATGCCTTGAACTCTCCGTGGGAGTGAGTTTGCTCACGAAGAGGTCGGTACAGCGCTCACACAATGGGCGTTTGAACCGCGGTCTTCGCGAACAAGCGAAGCGTCGCCCGGCTCGCTCCTAAGGCCTTCGGCCAGAATAGAAGGTCGACTGAGTGCAGAGCGCAGTATTAATAGCGGGCCTCAACCCTTATCAAACCCCTCCGCCAGATGCTGATCCTTGAGCTTCACGTAATTAGTGGCGCTGTACGGAAAAAAGGCGATTTCCTTGTCGGTTAATGCACGCACCTGTTTGACCGGGCGGCCGACGTACAGAAAGCCGCTTTCCAGCACTTTACCGGGCGGTACCAGGCTGCCTGCGCCGATGATGACTTCGTCTTCGACAACCGCGCCATCCATGATGGTCGTGCCCATGCCGACCAGGATGCGGTTGCCGATTGTGCAGCCATGCAGCATGGCCTTGTGGCCGATGGTCACTTCGTCGCCGATCAGCAGCGGGAAACCGTCCGGGTTGAAGGGGCCTGCGTGGGTGATGTGCAGCACGCTGCCGTCTTGCACACTGGTACGGTCGCCGATGCGGATGCGGTGCATGTCGCCGCGTACCACGGTCAGCGGCCAGACGGAGCTGTCGGCGCCGATTTCGACGTCACCGATAACCACCGCTGAATGATCGACAAAGGCCCGTTCGCCGAGGGCTGGGGTGTGCTCCTGAAACTTGCGAATGGCCACGATAGGCTCCTTCTTTGGCAGTGATAGGCGTGCAGAGCGGGTTTGGTTGCTGCGGTCGGCGTCGATTGTAATTAAGATGGCTGAGTGTTTCTTCAAGGCAAGGTGCAAAACCGTGAGCGCGAACAACCCTCTTCTGCAATCGTACGACCTGCCACCCTTTTCGGCGATTCGTGCCGAGCATGTCAAACCTGCTATCGAACAGATCCTGGCGGATAACCGTGCCGCGATTGCCGACATCCTCGCCAAACAGGGTTCGACACCGACCTGGGCCGGACTGGTGCTGACCATGGACGAGCTGAACGACCGCCTGGGCGCTGCCTGGAGCCCCGTCAGCCACCTCAATGCCGTGTGCAACAGCGCCGAGCTGCGCGAAGCGTATGAATCCTGCCTGCCGGCCTTGAGCGCCTACTCCACCGAGATGGGCCAGAACCGCGCGCTGTTCCAGGCCTATGAAGCCCTGGCCAATGGCCCCGAGTCCGCCAGTTTCGACGTTGGCCAGAAGACCATTCTGGAGCAGTCGCTGCGCGACTTCCGCCTGTCCGGTATCGATCTGCCGCCCGAGCAGCAGAAGCGTTACGCCGAAGTGCAGAGCAAACTGTCGGAGTTGGGCAGCCAGTTTTCCAACCAGTTGCTCGATGCCACTCAGGCCTGGACCAAGCTGGTCGCCGATGAGTCCGCCCTCGCCGGCCTGACCGATTCTGCCAAACAGCAGATGGCCGCCGCTGCCAAGGCAAAGAATCTGGAAGGCTACCTGATCACGCTGGAATTCCCGAGCTACTACGCGGTGATGACCTACGCCGAAGACCGCGCACTGCGCGAAGAAGTCTATGCGGCGTACGCCACCCGCGCGTCGGATCAAGGCCCGAACGCGGGCAAGAACGACAACACGCCGGTCATGGAGCAGATCCTCGACCTGCGTCAGGAACTCGCGCAATTGCTCGGCTATGCAAACTACGCCGAGCTGAGCCTGGCGACCAAGATGGCCGAGTCCAGCGACCAGGTACTGAGCTTCCTGCGTGACCTGGCCAAACGCAGCAAGCCTTTTGCTGCCCAGGATCTGGAGCAGCTCAAGGCCTACGCCGCCGAACAGGGCTGCCCTGATCTGCAAAGCTGGGACAGCGGTTTCTACGGCGAGAAGCTGCGCGAGCAGCGCTACAGCGTTTCCCAGGAAATCCTGCGTGCCTACTTCCCTGTCGATAAGGTGCTTGGCGGCCTGTTCACCATCGTTCAGCGCCTGTACGGCATCGAGATTACCGAGCAGAAAGGCTTCGACACCTGGCACCCGGATGTTCGTCTGTTCGAGATCAAGGAAAACGGCCAGCACGTCGGGCGCTTCTTCTTCGATCTGTATGCCCGCGCCAACAAGCGTGGTGGTGCCTGGATGGACGGCGCGCGCGACCGTCGCCGTACGGCGCAAGGCACGTTGCAGAGCCCGGTGGCCAATCTGGTGTGCAACTTCACACCCGCTGTTGCCGGCAAGCCTGCGCTGCTGACCCATGACGAAGTCACCACGCTGTTCCACGAATTCGGTCACGGCCTGCATCACTTGCTGACCCGCGTCGAGCATGCCGGGGTATCCGGTATCAATGGCGTGGCCTGGGACGCCGTCGAGTTGCCGAGCCAGTTCATGGAAAACTGGTGCTGGGAGCCCGAGGGCCTTGCGCTGATCTCCGGTCATTACGAAACCGGCGAGCCTCTGCCGCAGGATCTGCTGGAGAAAATGCTCGCCGCCAAGAACTTCCAGTCCGGCCTGATGATGGTGCGTCAGCTGGAGTTCTCGCTGTTCGATTTCGAGCTGCATGCCACGCATGGCGACGGCCGCAGCGTGCTGGACGTGCTGGAAGGCATTCGCGACGAAGTGTCAGTGATGCGTCCACCCGCCTACAACCGCTTCCCGAACAGCTTCGCACACATCTTCGCAGGCGGTTACGCAGCCGGTTACTACAGCTACAAGTGGGCCGAGGTACTGTCCGCCGATGCGTTCTCGAAATTCGAGGAAGACGGTGTGCTCAACGCTGAAACCGGACGCGCCTTCCGCGAAGCCATTCTGGCGCGTGGTGGTTCGCAGGCACCGATGGTGCTGTTCGTCGACTTCCGAGGACGCGAGCCGTCGATTGACGCATTGTTGCGTCACAGTGGCTTGAGTGAGGATGCGGCAGCATGACCGATACCCCGGTAGTCATTACCAGGAAACGCTTCATCGCCGGGGCGGTTTGCCCGGCGTGTAGCGAGCCTGACAAACTGATGATGTGGAACGAAAACGACGTGCCGCATCGCGAGTGCGTGAGTTGCGGTTACAGCGACACGCTCAACGAGCAGGGTATTTCGATACCGAAGGAGTTGGGTACGCGGGTCAACAAGGCGGTGGTCAAACCGGCTGATCCCAAGGTTCAGGGCGTGCAGTTCTTCCCGAACCCGAAGTTGAAGAAGCCGGTTGATCCTGAGTGACGTGATCGGTCGGTGTCAAATTGAAAGGTTCGTTCGTTTGAACGAACCTTTTTTATTGCCCGCCGTGCCTCAGGTTATCAACGGTAGAGTTACCAATCGGCCAACTCAGCCACCTTTTTCCTGAAGGCCAGCGCCAGAGCCGTCAGCACTTCCTCATCCCTGCCCAGTTCGCCGCGAATCTTGTGTTTTCCCTGCGGGTGCAGCCTGACCCAGGCGTGTTCTTGCAGGTCATCGTTTTCATAAAATTCAATGGCTATTTCAGGATGGTCATGTTCCTCAATGTCTTCAGCCCACAACCGAATCTCATACTTGGCCATCACCCACCCCGTTGTCAGGTAAATGCGCCAGTACCCGATAGCCGAGTTGGCGTTTCGCTACACTAGGCCTGAAGAAAAAGGGCGTCTACTGGCAGAAGTAACAGGTGGTTTTTTGTACAGGGCGGGAAAGTAAGACGGCGAATCGCAACAACGCTGGGGGGGAAGCAGGGACAAGCGGTGAGCACCACTTGTCCCTGGCAGGCAAAACGTCAGCCTGCCGTTTGCAGCCTGCGCTTCTCGGCCAGACGACTTCTGCCGTACAGCACTGCAATGGCGATCAAGGCGATGGCCTGTGCGCTGAGTGAGTACAGGTCGGCGTGAATGCCCAGCCAGTCGAACTCGAAGAACGGCACCGGCCTTGTGCCGAATATCCCCGCCTCCTGCAGCGCCTTGACGCCGTGACCGGCAAACACCACTGACAGTGCGCAGAGCAGCGCAGCATTGATGCCGAAGAACAGCGACAGCGGCAGCTTCGCCGAGCCGCGCAGGATGACCCACGCCAGGCCTACGAGCAGCACCAGCGCCGTGGCACCCCCCGCCAGCACGGCATCGTGCCCGGCCGGTCCGGCCTGCAGCCACAGGGTTTCGTAGAACAGGATGACTTCGAACAACTCGCGATACACCGAGAAGAACGCCAGCACCGCGAAGCCGAAACGACCGCCGCCGCCGACCAGACTGCTTTTGACGTAGTCCTGCCAAGCAGCGGCGTGACGACGATCGTGCATCCACACCCCGAGCCAGAGCACCATCACACTGGCGAACAGCGCGGTGGCGCCTTCCAGCAATTCACGCTGCGCGCCGCTGACGTCAATGACATACGCCGCGAGTGCCCAGGTGGCCAGCCCGGCCAGCAGCGCCAGACCCCAGCCGATGTTGACGCTGCGTACGGCAGACTGCTGGCCGGTGTTGCGCAGAAACGCCAGAATCGCCGCCAGTACCAGAATCGCTTCCAGCCCTTCACGCAGCAGGATCAGCAGGCCCGAAATATAGCTCAGCGACAGGCTCAGGCCGTCGCTGCCCAACAGGTCCGCCGACTCCTTGAGCTTGCCTTTGGCTGCTTCCAGTTTTTGCGCGACCTGAGGTAGCGGCATGCTGTCCTGCAAGGACTGCCGGTAAGCCATCAGGCTCTTTTCAGTGTCCTTGCGCACATTGGCGTCGACGTTATCCAGCGAGCTTTCGACCAGCTCGAAACCCTCCAGATACGCCGCGACCGACAAATCATAGGCCTGCTCGCGATCACCGGCCTTGTAGGCTGCCAGGCTCTTGTCCAGCGTTACACTGGTGTAATCCAGCAGTTGCGCCGGGCCGCGCTGTACCTGAGGTGGCTGCGCGCGCTGGGCCCGGAAGGTGGCGGTAGCGTCCGGACCTTCGGCAGCCTGGATTTCGGCTGGTGTCTGGCGAGCCAGATCGGCGAGGTTGAAGGTCTTGGCAGGCTGGGCGACCGGTTGTGCGCTGAAGCTGGCGATATACGTCGCGATGTCCCAGCGCTGGCGATCGTCCAGCTGGTCGGCGAACGCGGGCATATCGGTGCCGGCAATGCCTAGCCCGGTCGCGTTGTAGAGGTCGTAGAGGCTCAGGCGATCCAGCCGCGCAGTATCCCGCAGGTTCGAGGGTGGCGGTTCCAGGCCGATACCTGCCGGTCCATCCCCTGCACCGCTGTCGCCATGGCACACCGAGCAATGCTGGGCGTACAAAGGCGCGCCACGGGTGGGGTCCGGCGTAATGGCCGGGGCCTGACTGACCTCGTAGGCAAGCGCGAGCTTCGCACTCAACTGCCGCGCCTGACGAGTGACCTGCGTAGCGTCCTGTCGACTTGCCACAGCGCTTTTCAGCTGGTTTACCGCCTGCTCCAGAGCATCACGCTCGGCGCGCTGCGGCAAGGCAACGATGAGGCCCTGCAACGCAGTCAGGCTATCGACCTGCTGCTGATACTTGACGGTGTCCACAACCTTGCCGTCCGCCACGGTCGCCGGGTAATCGGCCCCCAGGTAATCCAGCAGATGCAGCGCCTGGGCGGCACCCTCGACCGGGTCGGCCAGCGCAATGCAGCTGCCCAGCGCCAGAAGCGGCAACAGTAACCAGGCAAGAAAACGAGAACGGACGGGCATTGCAGAATCTCGACGGGAATGCGAAGCGTTGCATTGTTAACGCCGCAACGACACTACTCAATAGTCGAGGTCTATTTTTGTTACAGAATCTTACGTTCGGCCTTCAATCGCCCTGAACAGAACGTATGTCTGTTCAGGGCTCGAGACCGACACGTTTCAGGCCGTACCGCGATGCAACGTCGCGAGGAAACCTGCCGCGCCTACGAACAGGCTGGCGAAGGTGCGGTTCATGCGACGTTGCTGGCGAGGCGTCTTGAGCAGGCGTAGCACCTTGGATGCCAGCCCGGTGTAGCCCGCCATCACGATCAGATCGACCACCACCATGGTCGCTGCGATGATCGCGTACTGGATGAGCAGCGGAGCGGCCGGGTCGATGAACTGTGGCAGGATCGCCAGAATGAAGATCAGTGCCTTGGGGTTGCTGATATTCACCAGAAAGCCGCGCAAGACCAGCGTCATCGGTTTGCCCACTGGGCGCACGGCAGATTCATCGGCCAGATCGGCTGGCAAAGCGCGCCATTGCTTGATGCCGAGATAGACCAGATACGCGACGCCGAACCACTTGATCAGCGTGAACGCCATATCCGAGGCCGCCAGCACTGCGCCAAGACCTGCCGCGACAATGGCGATCTGTGCCACCAACGCGATCTGCAAGCCCAGGGCATTCCAGTAGCCCCGCCAGAAACCGTATTGCAGGCCGCAGGACATCGAAGCGATGGCGCCCGCGCCGGGGGAAAGACTGATAATCCAGCAGGCCGCAAAAAAGCCCAGCCACGTTTCAAGCGCCATCGTGCACCTCATACAAAGTCGAATGCGCAATAAATTAGTGCTTAATGCTTTGCAAGGCTAACGATTTCTAATCCTGCTCATCCGGCTGCTTTGCAACCACCATCTGCGGAAACAGATCGCTGCCACGCCAGCGGCGCACTGACTTCTGGAAAAACTGGCTGTTGGGCACCTGGACCAGCGCGCCACCGGCTTCCGGGGTCTCGATCAGGGTGGTGAACATCAGATTGATGGCAACCACCCGCCCCTTCACGCCCGGCTTGTCCAGCGTATCGACCAGCTCGACCATGTCACCGATGCGGAACGGGCCGATGGTGAAGATCAGAATGGCGCAGAGCAGGTTCGACAGCACGCTCCACATTGCAAAGAACGCCACCGCCGCTACGGCGACGAAGCCGGACAGTGCGGTCCACAGCACCGTAGCCGATACCCCGAGTCGGCCGAGGACGAGAACAAAGGCGCTGCCCATGATCAACCAGCGCAGGCCGCCGCGAACCGGGACCAGCAACTCTGGCGGCAACGGATAACGCTCGCCCAGACCGGTCAGAAAACCACCGACGATGCGTTGCAGTATGTAACCGGCCAACAGGATCAGCAGAATCTGCGCACCCACCAGCAGCGGTTCAAGCCAGTACGCGGATACCGGCAAGCCCAACATGTCCATCACTTCCCTGCCTCGCTCACGACAATGCTTCCAGTTCGGCCTGCATTGATTCCAACAGTTCCAGCGCTTGCATCCAGGCGTCTTCCAGCTCGGATTCACGCACTTTCAGCTTGGCCTGTTCGGCCAGCAGATCGCGTAGCTTGTCCTTGTTGGCAGCCTCGTAGTTGGTGCTGTCGGCCAGCGCTTCTTCGACCTTGGCGAGTTTTTCATTCACCAGCCCGAGATCACGCTCCAGCTTGTCGGCTTCACGCTTGTGCGGTGCCAGTTGCTGACGCAAGGCCGCTGCCTGTTGGCGCTGGGCTTTCTTGTCGGTCTTGTCGGCGTTGACGGGCGTGTTGCTGACCGGCGCGTTGCGCAGCCGGTAATCGGCCAGCCAGCGCGTGTAGTCATCCAGATCGCCGTCGAATTCCTGTACGCGACCGTCGGCCACCAGCAGGAAGTCATCGGTCGTGCTCTTGAGCAAGTGCCTGTCGTGAGACACCACCAGTACCGCACCACCGAACTCCTGCAAGGCCATGGTCAGCGCCAGGCGCATCTCCAGGTCGAGGTGGTTGGTCGGTTCATCGAGCAGCAACAGGTTGGGCTTTTCCCAGGCGATCAGTGCCAGCGCCAGGCGGGCTTTCTCGCCACCGGAGAAATTCAGCACCGGCTCATCCAGGCGCGCGCCACGGAAGTCGAAACCGCCAAGGAAATCACGCAGCGTCTGTTCACGCTCGGTCGGTGCCAAGCGCTGCAAGTGCAGCAACGGGGTCGCCTTGGCGTCCAGTGAGTCGAGCTGATGCTGGGCAAAGTAGCCCACGGTGAGGTTTTCGCCACGCACCAGCCGACCGCTTTGCGGCTCGAGCTCGCCGGCGAGGTTTTTGATCAGCGTCGACTTGCCTGCGCCGTTCGGACCCAGCAGGCCGATGCGTGCACCGGGCGTGAGTTGCAGCTTGACCTTCTCGAGGATGGTCTTGTCGCCATAACCCAGGCGCGCGTCGGACAGGTCCAGCAATGGGCTGGAGATCTTGTCGGACTCACGGAAAACGAAGTTGAACGGTGAGTCGACGTGCGCGGCCGACAGCTCTTCCATGCGCTCCAGCGCCTTGATCCGGCTTTGTGCCTGACGGGCTTTGGTAGCCTGGGCCTTGAAGCGTGCGATGTACTTTTCCATGTGCGCACGTTGCGCCTGCTGCTTTTCGTAGGCCTGTTGCTGCTGCGCCAGACGTTCGGCACGGGCCCGCTCGAACGCGCTGTAGCCGCCACGATAGAGGGTGATCTTGCGTTGCTCGACATGGGCGATGTGATCGACCACGGCATCCAGAAAATCCCGGTCGTGGGAAATCAGCAGCAAGGTGCCGGGGTAACTCTTGAGCCAGTCTTCAAGCCACAGAATGGCGTCAAGGTCCAAGTGGTTGGTCGGTTCGTCGAGCAGCAGCAGGTCCGAGGGGCACATCAATGCCTGCGCCAGGTTCAGGCGCATACGCCAGCCACCGGAGAAGCTGCCGACCGGACGTTCCATCTGTTCGTTGGTGAAGCCCAACCCGGCCAGCAGCTTGCGAGCGCGTGCGTCGGCGGTATAACCGTCGGCGCTGTCGAGCTCCGAATGCAGACGTGCCTGAGCGGCGCCGTCCTGCGCGGCTTCGGCCTCGGCCAGCGAGCTCTGTACTTCCCGCAGGCGCTCGTCGCCATCGAGCACGTAATCCACGGCCAGGCGTTCGAGCGTGTCGACCTCCTGGCGCATGTGCGCGATACGCCAGTCGGCGGGCAGCAGGCAGTCGCCGGCATCCGGCGTCAGCTCTCCACGCAGCAGGGCAAACAGGCTGGATTTACCGGCGCCATTGGCACCGATCAGGCCGGCTTTATGGCCGGCGTGCAGAGTCAGCTCGGCGTCTTCTAGCAGACGTTGCGGACCACGCTGTAAGGTAAGGCTTTGAAGTCGAATCATAATGGCGGCGGAGTCTACCAGCTTCGTCCTGAACAGGTGGATCACTATGCCTTCAGCGCTCTGGAGTTTCACCCTCGATTTCTACGCCCGACCGGGTGTGGAACAGGCTTGTCTGACGCTGCAAGCCAACGGGGCCAACGTGTGCATGGTGCTTTGCGGGGTGTGGCTGGGTACGCGCGACGTGGCGTGCAACGCTCAGCGAGTCGCGCAAATAAAGCAGTTGGCGACACCCTGGCATGACGATGTGGTGCGTCCGCTACGGGATTTGCGCAACCAATGGCGCATTGCTGCGCTTGAAGATGCGTTGCTGACTACATTACGGATGAAGGTCAAGGCGCTGGAACTGGAGGCCGAACAGAGCCTGATGATAAAGCTTGAGGCACTGACCGGGGATTGGCCGGCAGGTGAGGCGAGGAATGCAGAGGAGTGGCTGCTCGAACTTGCCGAAGGGGATGCAGAAAAAAACCGCGATGCGCTGGATGTGCTGCGCATCGCGGTTGGACATGCCGTCGACCAGACTTAGGAAGCGCTGGTTGGCGTTGCGCCGTTGGCAGGGGTTGCCGGTGCGGCGGCTGGCGCAGCAGGTGCAGGCGTCGTCGGCTTGGCTGCAGCAGCAGGCGCTGGCGTGGCCGGTTTGGCGGCGGCTGGCTTCGCCGCAGGTTTGGCGACAGGCTTGGCTGCTGCTTTCACAGGTGCCTTGGCCGGTGCCTTGACGGGCGCTTTCACAGGCGCTTTCGCCGCAGGCTTGGCGGCCGCTGCTTTTGCTGCTGCAGGTTTGGCAGCGCTGCTGGCGGTGGCCTTGGCAGCCGGCGCCTTGGTGGCGGCAGGCTTGGCCGCAACCGGCTTGGTGGCAGTGGTCTTGGCTGCAGCAGGCTTGGCCGTAACCGGCTTGGCGGCAGCTGTCCTGGCTGCGACAGGCTTGGCTGCTGCAGTCGTGCGGGCGGCAGGTTTGGCGGCGGCTTTTACCGGGGCCTTGGCAGCAGCGGTTTTGACCGCTGGCTTGGCAACTGCGGAAGGCTTGGCTGCGGCTTTGATGACTGGCTTGGCGGCGGCCGCTTTAACCGGCGCTTTCGCTGCAGTTTTTGCGGGGGCTTTGGCAGCAGGTGTCTTGGCAACAGGTGCCTTGGCGACGGCTTTAGGCGCGACAGGCTTGGCATCGCGAGTGGTCAGGATCTTGCCGACCGCCTCTTTTACGCGACCAATACCCTGGGCCAGTTTCAGGCTTTCCTGGGCATCACGCTTGAGGTGCAGGATGTACGTGCGGGTTTCGGTCTGACGATCCTTGAGAGCGTCCAGCAACTCTTCCAGCTCGGACACGGCGCCTTTGGCCTTGGCCTGCGCCTTGGATTTTCCGGCGGTGGCAGCATCCTGCAGTTTGATGCGGGAATTGTGCAGTTTTTCCTGCGCCTTGCCGCGTTGTTTCTCAAGCTTGGCGAGCAGTTTCTCGGCATCAGCCAAGGCTTGGGAGCAGGCGTCTTCCAGATGTTCAAGCAAGCTGCCCGATAATTGTTGGAGCAAATGCAACGGAGTATTTACTGGCTTCTTTTTGGCCGACATGACTTACCTCCTGGGTGACGAAATTGCGGCTCATACTAGGCTTCTGCGCGCATCGCCGCTAGGGCATCTTGACAGCATCCATGGGTCCCTGTTGCATACTGAGAGAAATGATTGCTCGGCACGATGCAAAGGCATTGTGAAATTCACGTCACAAGACTCGTCACTACTCGCGCTGGCGCAGGCATAATCGCTGCCTTCCCAGGCCGGAGAGCATTAATGTCGCGCTACCTGTTAACGTCGTTGTTCCTCTTGCTACCCCTGGCTCAAGCCGCCGAGTCGCCACCTGCGTCCAGTGACGGCCACGACCTCGCCTATAGCCTGGGCGCAAGCCTTGGCGAGCGGTTGCATCAGGAAGTCCCTGACCTGGACCTCAAGGCGTTGGTGGAAGGCTTGCAGCAGGCTTATCAGGGCAAGCCGCTGGCGCTCAAGCAGGAGCGCATCGACCAGATTCTGCGCGAGCATGATGCCGCTATCGCTCAGGCCGAGACTGCCGGTACGGATGCGCCGACCGAGGCGGCCCTCAAGGCCGAGCGCACGTTCATGGACAGCGAGAAGGCCAAGCCGGGTGTGAAGGTGCTGGCTGACGGGATTCTCATGACCGAGCTGACTCCTGGCACCGGCCCCAAGCCCAGTGCCGACGGCCGGGTTGAGGTGCGTTACGTCGGTCGTTTGCCGGACGGCACGATCTTCGATCAGAGCACCCAGCCCCAGTGGTTCCGGCTCGACAGTGTGATCAGCGGCTGGACCAGCGCCTTGCAGAACATGCCGACCGGCGCTAAGTGGCGTCTGGTCATTCCTTCGGATCAGGCCTATGGCGCCGAGGGCGCTGGCGATCTGATCGATCCGTTTACACCGCTGGTATTTGAAATCGAGCTGGTTGCGGTTTCGCAGTAAGCGGGCGTAAAGCCGGCGTTCAGAAATGCGAAAGGGTGCAATAAGCACCCTTGGCGTGTAGCGCTGGCACCGACAAGATCACGCCTGAGCGGCGATCTCTTCCTTGTGCGAGTTGTGCAGCACTTCGATCAGGCAGTCTTCCAGCTCGAAACGCTCGTGCAGCAATTGCCCCAGCTGATTGAATTCCCGTGCTACTACCGCCGCATCCGAGCAGTCGCCCTTGTCGCAGCGATCATTGAACGTGAGGGCAAACTTGGTGATGACGTCCAGACGTGGATAGATCGTGTCTGCCAGCTCCAGCCCACGCTCGTCATTGAACGCCCGGGCTTCATCACCCAGCTGTTCGTAGACTTCGAAGTGCCCGGCGGAGACGTAATCCACAAGAATCCCGCAGAAGTTCTGCAGACCTTCAAGGTCGGCTGCCAACGCTTCGGGCGTGTCGCCCAGCGCGTCATAGGCTTCGACCAGTTCGAGACGGCTTTGAAGCCAGCGATCGATCAGCTTGTTCACTCCGCCCCAGCGTTCCTGAGCATTCTGACAACTTTCCAGCATGGTCTTCTCTCTTCCCTTCAGGGGCATGCAGTCCTGGGCCGGTCCGGGTGATTGGCCGGGACCTGGCCTGATAAATGCGTCAGGACAGCATATTTCCAGTGACGCGTGCGGCCCAGATTATGCCCGCTCGACAAGGCCATCAAGGTACGCAGGAGATAAAGTTCATACAAGCGTTTAATAGCCGCCCCGATCTCTGGTCGCCAGCCAGTGGCTGAATTCGCTGAAAAGAGGATACAGCGGTAACAGCGCCAGACCCGTGAATGCCAGCAGACTCCACTCCGGCAGGCTGATGCCGAACAGTGTCCAGGTGATCTCGGCGCAAAACAGCGCGTCGCTTCGCAGTCGGTCGATGCACATGTCCAGGGAGAGCAGGCTCAATACCTGCTCCAGTCTGGTAATAACAGGTATCAATTGATCGGCCGAGGCGGTCTGCAACCACACCTGTGTGCCTGCTGCAGCAAGCCCGGCCAGGGCGACCAGCAAAAGCCCCAGACTGTAGCGTCGCGTGCCTGTCGGGCCAGATGCGTGGCAGGCAGCACAGAGCGCCAGCACGCCACAGACGATGAATGCAGCCCGTTGCACCATGCACAGCGCGCAAGGGTCGAGACCGAAAGCTTGCTGCAGGTAGAAGGCGACGCCAATGATTGATGCACAGGCCAGCGATGCCAGGAAAAACAGGAAGCGTGTGCGAGCCAGATACATGGCAAATCCGTAACAAAGGACGAGACGATTACGGTAGAGGAAAGGGTGCGGCGCATTCAAGGTGGCGGCATACGGATGCGTCGCTGTTTACCGAGGAAAAAGAACACACCGCTGCGTGGTTCTTTTACTCATGTATGTAGGACGATTCTTACGCATTGATCTTGACGGGCTGGTGAGGCAGCACGGAGAGCCCTGACCTAGGACTCTCCGGTGGTTTCAAGCCTTGGTCAGTACCGGCAGGGGCCGCGACAAAAGGCGCTCGTCCAGCAGGCCCAGGCCTTCCTGAAACAGCTGATTGCTGCGATCCGTCTCACCCAGTTGGCCCAGCAGACGAGCCAACTCGGCGCAGGTTTCGGGATTGCGTTCCAGGCGCAGACTGCTCTCCAGATAATCCCGCGCCTTGCCCCACAGTCGGCCTTGCAGACAGATACGTCCCAGGCTCAGCAACAGGCTTGGATCAGCCGGATGGTGCTTGAGCCAGCCTTCCGCCGTTTGCAGCTGCTTGAGCGGGTCACTGCCGCGAACCAGCCCGTACAGACGCGCCAGATGGCTGTTGTACTCGCGCTTGAGGGCGCTACGAAGCACCTCTTCAGCCTGAGCTTCGGCACCCAGACGGCGCAATTGATCGGCGTACGCCAGCACCAGTTGCGGCTCCTGGCGTTGCGCAGAGGCCAGCCCCTGCCAGGCGCTCTCCAGAGAAGGCAGACCGGTCGGTGCGCCTTCGATGCCCTCGCGGTACGCCGCCAGGCTCAGGTTCTCGCCCCAGGCGCGGCGTTCCAGCTCGGCCAGCTCCTTGGCTGGCAGAACCTTGTCCTTGCGCAGTTCCGGCATCAGGCGGACCACGTCGGACCAGTCACCACGCTGCTGATACAGGCGTTGCAACTGACGAAGCACCTGAGGGTTGTGCGGATGACGCTCTTTCATGGCCAGCAGCGTGGTCAGCGCACCTTCGGTGTCGCCGCGATCCTGCTGCAGCTGGGCGTGATTCAGGGCAATTGCCAGCTCGGCTTGTGGCTGACGCTCGAGCGCACGTTCCAGCAAGGCATCGCAGTCTTCGTAACGACCCTGCTCGTTGGCCGCGCGTGCAGCGCCGATGTAGTAGAGCAGCGGGTGAGTATCGGCTTCGGCCGCGCGTTGCAGATGACGCTGAGCGCTGGACCAGCGGCCCTCGGCAAGGTCCATCTGGCCTTGCTCGATAGCCATTTGCACGCGACGACGGCGGTTGCGGCGCGACCATGGGTTAACCACGCGGCCCGAAGTCGTCAGCAGGCTGATCAACAGTCTCAGCAGTGCGATCACCAGCAACGCGGCGACCAGCAGCGCCAGGGTCGCCCACAGGCTCGATTCGTAGCGGAAGTTCTGATAGGCGATCAGGACGTAACCGGAGTGCTCGGCGATGGCGACACCGATCAACGCCGCAGCGGCGATCGCGATGAATAACAGCACATAGAAGCGCTTCATCGGCTGGTCCCCTGTTGCGCCTCGGCTGGCTGGCCGGCGGCATGACGGCGTTCAAGGTAGGCCTGCACGGCGCTCAGGGTCGGTGCCAGATCCGGTGTCTTCACCGATACCGGCTGGCTGGCGACAGCATCAAGCCCCTGGCCGAGCGCTTTACCCTGTGGATCGTCCTGATCGAAGTTGGCTTTCAGAACGTTTTGCGCTTCAGTGATGGCCTTGGAATAAACCTCGGGCTCGCCGTTAAGCGCTGCCCACTGCGCCTGCTCCAGCGCCAGGCTCAGCGCCAGACGCACCTGCGAAAGGCTTTGGCCGGCGAGTACCGGGCGGATGTCCTTGTCGGCGTTGAAATCGATGCGGAAGTAATGGGAGATCTCGTCCCACCACTGCGTCCACCGGCTGGATTCGGTCTTGTCGGCGGTCAGGCCCAACAGTGACTCGCCCTTGTCTTCGTATTCGGGGGCCAGCTTGTTGAGCTGTACAGCTTGCTCACGCAGAGCTGCGAGTTGCAGAAACAGCCCGGTGCGGTCCGGCTGCTCGATGCTGCGCAGTGCGGCAAGGCTCTTGGCCAATTGCTCGCGGGCAGCGAAGGAGCCCGGATCGTCCTGCTCACGCAGAATTTCGTCGGCACCCTGAACCAGCGCCTGTGCACTGTTGATGTCCTGCAGCGCTGAAAGACGCAGGCTGGCCAGACGCAGTAGATGCTCGGCCTCGGCCAGACGCCAGTCCTTGCGGCTCGCCCCCAGTACGGTTTCGAGTCGCTGGCTGAGGCGCTGCTGATCGCCTTGCAGTTGCGCGACCAGACGTCGACTGTCTTCCAGCTGATTGGCTGGCGGGAATTGCGCGATGCGTGCGCTCAGCTGCTGGTCATTCTGCGCCAGTACCAGGGTTTGTTCGGCGATGTCCTCGACCTGTCCGCGCTGCTGCTGGTGCCCGGCCTGCAACATGCGCAGTTGCCAGACTCCCCAGCCGGCGACGGCGATACCGGCAATTGCCAGCAGCAAGGCCAGGAACACCAGGCCACTGTTGCGGCTGCCGGTGCGCTCGGTGCGGACTGGCTCAGGCTTGGATGCAGGCGTTTTCAACACCGATTCTTCGTCTTTAGGCAAGGCTGTTTCGCTCACGTATCCCATCCTTTGCATTTTGGCGTAATAGCGTAAACGACAGGTGTCGATCATTACGCCTTGACGGCAGGCTGAGGTTGTTCCCGCAACGCTGCCAGCAATGCCGCGGCGCTGGCGCCACGACAATCAATAACGGTCCTTGCTCCGGCTGCCCGCGCGATGCTGGCAACCCTGGGGCTCGGTACAAACAGCGGCAGATCGGCCAGGACCGGCCATGAATCCCCCGCCAACTGAAGCAAATGTTCAAAACCCTGCCCACTGCTGACCACCAGCCCGTTCAAGCGTTCCACCGCGACGCGTTGCGCCAGGGCGTCGGGCGCATGTTGCGGCAGGTAGCGACGATACAGCGGCAGGTAATCAACCCCCACCCCCAGCCCGCGCAATTGCTCGGCCAACAGTTCGCGTCCCTCGTCACCGCGCATGATCAACACACGGCTTCCCGGTACGGCAATCGCCTGTTTGAGGCGCGGCAGTTCAAGCAAGGCTTCGCTGTCGTCGCCCTGCTCCGGCCAGCTCGCATCCAGCCCGTAGTCGAGCAGTATCTGCCCGGTTGCTGAACCCACACTGAACCAGGGTTGCAGGGGCGGTTGCGGCCATACTTCGTCGATCAGCTCGATGGCCAGTCGCGCGGCAGGTTTGCTGACCACGATCACTGCACAATAATTGAGCAGATCGAAAATGATCGAACGCTGTGCAGGCGTCAAGGGCAAAGGCTCGGTTTCAAGCAGGGGCAGACTGCTGCTGAAGATACCGTCCTCGGCCAGCACCCTGGCCAGCGCTGCCGACTCTTCGGCCGGGCGGGTCAGCAGCAGACGCCAGCCACTCATTCGTTATTGGCCTCGCCGTAGACCGCTTTCAGGATGTCGGCGGCACCCTGCTCCAGCAGCGCTTCGGCCACCTGCACACCCAGTGCCTGAGCGGATGTCTGAGGTGCCCGGGCATCCGCGTGCAGCAACACGCTGCCGGACGGATCGCCCACCAGGCCGCGCAACCACACGTCATCGCCTTCCAGTACGGCGTAGCAGGCGATCGGCACCTGACAGCCACCGTTGAGGTGCTTGTTCAGCGAACGCTCGGCAATCACGCGCACAGCAGTGTCTTCATGATGCAAAGGGGCAAGCAGTGCATGAATTTCGGCGTCGACGCTGCGGCATTCGATACCCACCGCGCCCTGGCCACCGGCTGGCAGGCTGTCGTCGACACTGATTGCGGAAGTGATGCGGTCTTCGAAACCCAGGCGGATCAGGCCAGCGGCGGCGAGGATGATGGCGTCGTATTCACCGGCATCCAGCTTGGCCAGACGGGTATTGACGTTGCCGCGCAGGAAGCGGATCTGCAGATCGGGTCGACGCGCCAGCAATTGGGCCTGACGGCGCAGGCTGGAGGTGCCGACAATGCTGCCGGCCGGCAACTGGTCCAGGCTGGCAAAGGTGTTGGAAACGAATGCATCGCGCGGGTCTTCGCGCTCGCAGATGCAGAACAGGCCCAGGCCTTGTGGAAAGTCCATTGGCACGTCTTTCATCGAGTGCACGGCGATGTCGGCGTTGTTTTCCAGGAGCGCGGTTTCCAGCTCCTTGACGAACAGGCCTTTGCCACCGATTTTCGACAGCGGGGAGTCGAGCAATTTGTCGCCACGGCTGACCATGGGTACCAGCGTCACGAGCAGGCCGGGGTGGGCCTGTTCCAGGCGGGCCTTGACGTATTCTGCCTGCCAGAGTGCCAGCGCGCTTTTGCGGGTGGCGATGCGGATTTCGCGAGAGGACATTGAACAATCCGTACTGAGTAAATGCGACGGATAATAACAGCTCAATCCCGGTCAGGGCGGCTTCGGCGCTGATTGCAACTTGCGTCAGACACTGAGCCGATCAATCAATCGGCAGTGTCTGAGGGGCGCATGGGAAAGGCTGCGCGTAGGCCAGCCGAAAAGCACATGGAGCCGGAATTCTCTCCCGTTCCATGACTCGGTCTGGGCGCAGAGGCTCCAGAGCGGCGAGGCGCTAGAGCTGCTGCATCATTTTGCGGACACCGGCTACGTGGCGGCGGCTGACGATCAACGCATCGCCATTGAGCCCTCTGAGGAACAGCTGGAAATGCCCCAACGGAGTGCGCTGCAACCGTTCTATGCGCTCGCGGGCCACCAGCGCATTGCGATGGATGCGCACGAAACGGTCACCGAATTCGTCTTCCAGTGCCTTGAGCGGTTCGTCCAGCAGCACTTCGCCGCCCTCGTGACGCAAGGTCACGTATTTGTGATCGGCGATAAAGTAGATCACCTGATCCAGGGGAATCAGCTCGAGGCCTTTGCGGGTACGCGCGCTGATGTGGCTGCGTGGCCCTGATCCGCTTTCGGCTGCCGGGCGGGTCAACGCCGCCAGTTGCACGCGGTTCGGCCGCTCGGCTTTTCGCAACGCTTCGACAAGGTGCTCGGGACGCACAGGCTTGACCAGATAGCCCACCGCACTGACCTGAAAAGCTTCCAGGGCGAACTCATCGTGGGCGGTGCAAAACACAACGGCAGGCGGTGCTTCCCGCTCGCACAGTCGGGCTGCGACCTGGAGGCCATCGAGACCCGGCATGCGGATATCGAGCAGCACTACGTCCGGTTTGTGGGTTTCGATCAGCGCCAAGGCTTCTTCGCCATTGGACGCGCTGGGTTCCAGTACTCGATAACCCTCGATTTCATTGACCATGCGGCTCAATCGCTCGCGGGCCAGGGGTTCGTCATCAACGATCAGGACATTCATATAGCTCTGGCTTCCTGCGTGAGTCTCGCACAAGGATAGCGTAGACAGGTGTAGTGACGACCGTCACGGCGCTCCACGCTCAGACTGGCATGCGGGCCAAAAAGTGCCGCAATTCGTGCGCCTATATTCGTCAGAGCCTGCTGAGTACCGTTGGAAGTCTGCCGATTGGCAACTTCTTCATAGGGATTGCTGACGCTCAATATGAACTCTCCCCCTTCATAGTTCGCTTCGACCGTTACAACGCCCCCTTCGACCCGCGGAGCAATGCCATAAATCAAAGCGTTTTCAAGTAATGGCTGCAAGGTTAGCTGGGGGATTGGCAAGTCATCGGGAATTGCACTCACCCTCCAGTCCAACTGTAGACGCTCGCCAAGACGATATTGCTCAATCGATAAATATCGTTTTGCCAATGCCAGCTCTTCACCCCATGTCACGAGGCTGCCCGGCTTGGCCAGACTGGCACGAAAAAGGTCCGAAAGATCGAGCACCGCCTGCTCGGCCTTGACCGGGTTGCTGGCCACCAGACTGGCGATACTGTTGAGTGTATTGAAGAGGAAGTGCGGGCGGATGCGCGCCTGCAGCGATTCGATCCTGGCGCGCAGCTCGCCCTGTTGCTGCTTGCGCCACTGACTCTGCAGATAGAAGTAACGCAGCATCAGGGCGGACATGATCAGGGCAATCGTCGAGTAGCGCAGATAACGCTCGACCATGCCGCTGACCGAAATTCGCCCGGTAAGCTGACAGACGTCGGTGACGGCTGTGCACAGCAGCGTCAGACCGACCACCAGCAGGCAACTGAGCATGCCCGCCAGCCCCGGCGTCAATCGCGCCAGCCAAGGGCGCAACCCGCACAGCAGCGCTGCCGACAGCAGCACGATCCATTGCACGAACAGCGACATCAACGCCAGGCGTACCCAGTCGAAGCCGCTGCGCATCGGTTCCACCAGCACCAGAACCAGCACCAGCAGCTCGGCCAGCACGACGAGCACCAGCAATGCCTGCGGCAGGCACAGTTCAGGGAGGAAAAAGTCTTTGCCGGGCGCGGGCCGGGCATCATGTTTCACAGGTTCGATTCGCATGGCTCCAGTCTCTGCCCTGGCCTCGTCAGCGGCAAGCTGTCCGGGGATAAAAATGCATCAACCCTGTTATCATCGCGTTCGTTCTTGTGCCAGGTATCGGGCACGTCACTTTCAGTCAGCAACGAGCGAATCCATGAGCACCGACAAGACCAACCAGTCCTGGGGCGGCCGCTTCAGTGAACCCGTCGACGCGTTCGTCGCGCGTTTCACTGCCTCCGTCACCTTCGATCAACGCCTGTATCGCCACGACATCATGGGCTCCATCGCCCACGCTACGATGCTGGCCAAGGTGGGCGTACTGACCGACGCCGAGCGCGATACCATCGTTGACGGCCTGAACACCATCCAGGCCGAGATCGAGGCTGGCCAGTTCGACTGGCGCGTCGATCTGGAAGACGTGCACATGAACATTGAAGCACGCCTGACCGACCGCATCGGTATCACCGGCAAGAAGCTGCACACCGGTCGCAGCCGCAACGATCAGGTCGCCACCGATATCCGTCTGTGGCTGCGCGACGAAATCGACCTTATCCTCAGCGAAATCACACGTCTGCAGCAAGGTCTGCTGGGCCAGGCCGAGCGTGAAGCTGAAACCATCATGCCCGGTTTCACCCACTTGCAGACGGCCCAGCCGGTAACATTCGGTCACCATATGCTGGCCTGGTTCGAAATGCTCAGCCGCGACTACGAGCGTCTGGTGGATTGCCGCAAGCGTCTCAACCGCATGCCGCTGGGCAGCGCGGCGCTGGCGGGCACTACCTACCCGATCGACCGCGAGCTGACCTGCACACTGCTGGGCTTCGAGGTGGTGGGCGGCAACTCGCTGGACGGCGTATCGGATCGCGACTTCGCCATCGAATTCTGCTCGGCTGCATCCATCGCAATGATGCACCTGTCGCGCTTTTCGGAAGAGCTGGTGCTCTGGACCAGTGCGCAGTTCCAGTTCATCGACCTGCCGGACCGCTTCTGCACCGGCAGCTCGATCATGCCGCAAAAGAAGAACCCCGATGTTCCTGAACTGGTTCGCGGCAAGAGCGGCCGCGTGTTCGGTGCCCTGATGGGCCTGCTGACCCTGATGAAAGGCCAGCCCCTGGCTTACAACAAGGACAACCAGGAAGACAAGGAACCGCTGTTCGACGCCGCCGATACGCTGCGTGATTCGTTGCGTGCATTCGCCGACATGATCCCTGCGATCAAGCCCAAGCACGCGATGATGCGTGAAGCAGCGCTGCGCGGCTTCTCGACCGCCACCGATCTGGCCGACTATCTGGTCCGCCGTGGTCTGCCGTTCCGTGACTGCCATGAGATCGTCGGTCACGCGGTGAAATACGGTGTGGAAACCGGCAAGGACCTGGCAGAGATGAGCCTGGAAGAGCTGCGTCAGTTCAGCAACCAGATCGAACAGGACGTCTTCGCCGTGCTGACCCTGGAAGGTTCGGTGAATGCCCGTAATCACATCGGCGGCACCGCCCCCGAACAGGTCCGCGCTGCCGTCGTTCGCGGCCAGGAGCTGCTGGCCGGGCGCTGAAGATACCCCGCATAGCCCCTGATCATCATTCCCACGCCCCGCGTGGGAATGCCGATCCTGAGGGTGCGCCGCGGCCCGGATGTGTGAAGGATTCCATCGTTCCCATGCTCCGCGTGGGAATGCCGTTCTGGACGCTCCGCGTCCGATCCTGAAGGTGCGTGTGGCGCTGATGTGTGACGCGGAGCATTGGCACGATAGTCGGCCTGGCCCCTGCTCACCGTTCCTACGACTCTTTCAGCACCTACCGATTTCCCTCCGGCGCACCCCGCCGCTATCATCCCCGCTTCTTGTGGGGGACTTATCCGATGCTCAATGGCCTGTGGCTTGGTTTTTTTGTCGTGGCGACGATTTCCGCGCTGGTGCAGTGGCTGGTGGGCGGCAACGCCGGCATTTTTGCGGCGATGGTCGAAAGTATCTTTGCCATGGCCAAGCTGTCGGTCGAGGTCATGGTGCTGCTGTTCGGCACACTGACCCTGTGGTTGGGCTTTTTGCGCATCGCCGAGAAGGCCGGCATCGTCGACTGGCTGGCCAAGGTTCTCGGGCCGCTGTTTCTGCGCCTGATGCCGGAGGTGCCGCCCGGCCACCCTGCGCTGGGGCTGATCACCCTCAACTTCGCCGCCAACGCGCTGGGTCTCGACAACGCCGCCACGCCGATTGGCCTGAAGGCCATGCGCTCGCTACAGGAACTCAACCCGAGCAAGACCGCCGCCAGTAACGCGCAGATCCTGTTTCTGGTGCTCAACGCCTCATCCCTGACCCTGCTGCCGGTGACGATCTTCATGTACCGCGCCCAGCAAGGTGCGCCTGACCCGACCCTGGTATTCCTGCCGATCCTGCTGGCCACCAGTGTCTCGACCATCGTCGGCCTGCTGTCGGTCGCGTTCATGCAGCGTCTGCGCTTGTGGGACCCGGTGGTGCTCGCCTACCTCATCCCCGGCGCCCTGTTGCTGGGCACTTTCATGGCTTTTCTCGGCACGCTGTCGGCGGCTGCGCTGGCGGGTCTGTCGTCGATTCTGGGCAACCTCACGCTGTTCGGCCTGATCATGATGTTTCTGATCATCGGCACGCTACGCAAGGTGCTGGTCTACGAGGCCTTCGTCGAAGGTGCGAAGGAAGGTTTCGACGTCGCCAAGAGCCTGCTGCCTTATCTGGTCGCCATGCTCTGTGCGGTGGGCGTGCTGCGCGCATCCGGCGCGCTGGACTTCGGCCTGGAAGGCATTCGGCATCTGGTGCAGTGGCTGGGGCTGGACACGCGCTTCGTCGATGCGTTGCCGACCGCGATGGTCAAACCCTTCTCGGGCAGCGCCGCCCGTGCCCTGTTGATCGAAACCATGCAGACCCAGGGCGTGGACAGCTTCGCTGCATTGGCCGCTGCCACGATTCAGGGCAGCACCGAGACCACGTTCTACGTCCTTGCCGTGTACTTCGGCGCCGTGGGCATTCAGCGCGCTCGCCATGCGGTGGGCTGCGCGCTGCTGGCCGAGTTTTCCGGTGTCGTGGCCGCGATCTTCGTCTGCTACTGGTTCTTCGGCGCGACCGCGACCTGAAACATTACTGCGCCGGAGCCTGAGGCGCAGACTCCGCGGGGGCTGCTTCGGCAGGCGCAGCCTCCTGCTTCTCCTGCTTCGGCTCATCAGCCGGTGCGGACTCAGGCGTAGTCTCTTCGGCCGAGTCGCCGCCCGGCTTGAGCTTGATTATCCGCCCGGTAGGTCGCTTGACTGCTGGCTGGTCATTGTCAGTGACGACAAAACGCAGCACGCCGATCATCTGGCCGTCCTCGGTCAGCACCCTCACCTGCCAGCGTCCTGTCACGTCCTCCGGGAAGTTTTGCTTGCGCGTCCAGGCGCGATAGCCTTCCTTGCGGCCGCCGTGGATATCCAGCGCGATGCGGTCCATCTCTTCGCCTTCATGCCACCACACATGGTAGATACGCTCGTCCAGCCCGCGCGGCGCATTGATGGCGGTGTACGCATACAGGCCGCCGTTGCGCAGCTGCTTGGCGCTGATCAGCGAAATACTGTCGCCCGGCGTACGGTTCTTGTTATCGAAGTCCGGGCTCACCGCCACTTCAGTCAACCACAGCGTCGCAGGCGGCACCCAGGAGCGTAGCAACCAGCCCGCCGCGCCGATGGCCAGGATGATGCTGATCACGGCCAGTGCGCTGCGCCAGGTGTTGAGCGGGAAGTTGGACATCAGGCTGGGCGCCGACAGCAGCATCGCCACGCCCAGCGCCAGTTTGTAACTCTCGGCGGTGGTCAGGTGCAGTATGATCGGCAGCGCGGTCAGCAGTGCCGCGAACAGCGTCAGAGTGTGCAACGTCATGAACAGCCAGCGTCTGGGCGCCAGCCACTTGTAGTAGAGGGGGTCGATGATTGAGATCAGCCCGGCGGCGCCGAGCACCGCAGTGAATACCGCCTGACCACTGTTCCAGGTGGTGGTGATGAAAAAGAACGGCAGCACGAAGAACAGGCTTTCCTGATGGATCATCTGCGTGCCGTAGCGCAGCAAGCCCTGCGGAATCTCGCGGCCCAGCGCCTTGTTGAGCAACCCGACCATGGTGTTTTCGACCATCAGCCACAGCCAGCTGATCAGCATCACCACGGCAATCCAGGTGGCCAGTCCTGCCTGGCGATCGACCAGAATGAAACTGGCGATACCGGAAACGAAACCAAACGCTGCAATGAGCCCCGGGTAGCGCTGCATCAAGTTGAGCACGGGTGTCACATAGCGATTCACGTCAAGCATCGGAGGGGTCACTCGGTTCTGTTCATACAAAAAACGCGCTGTGTAACAAACGCAGCGCGGAGCCTGCACCCGGGGTGCAGTTCGGTGTCAGGATTCTATTTGCTGCGTACACGCCAGCGCCACAGGGCCAGCAGTGCCATGAAACCCAGTACTTCGCCAATCAGCCAATACAGACCGTCATAACTGAACAGTGGCTTTTCAATGCGCATGTAACCCGGCTGGGCAAGCAATTGGCGCATCGCCTGATTGGCCGTTTCCAGCTTCACCGCCTTGATCCGTTTGGCCGGATCCTCGAAGCGCCCGTTTTCATAATCGTTGAGCGCGCTCCAATAGTAGTCGGCCAGCGCGCTATTGCCTTGTGTGGCCCATGACTGCCGGTCAATGGCGAGCTGTTGCAGCCGCGCAAACGTAGCGGGCTGCATGCCGTCTTTTTGCAGGCGCTCGACCAGACCGCGAATGTCGCGCTCGGCTTCATCGGCATCGTCACGTTCGACATCGGCGTTCAGGCTCAAAAACCCGACATCGCCGAACACTTCGCGCTCTGCCGAGGGGCCGTAGGACAAACTGTGTTTCAGGCGCAGCTCAGTGTAGAGCGTCCAGTCCAGATAGGCTTTGACCAGCTCCCAGGTTTCGTCGTGCTGGTCGTCGAGCTGCGGCTCTGGGTAGATCAGGTGCAGCTTGGCGCTCTCGCCCAGCCCGCCGCGCTCAAGCTCGCGGCGCGGTTCGGCCGAGCCGCTGCCCTGCGCCAGTGGCGGATGGTCGATCGGATCGGTGGGGGCGAGCTTGCCGTAGGTGCGCTCCAGATAGGCTGGCAGCAGCTTGTCCAGATCACCCACCACAATCAGCGTCATGTTGTTGGGGGCGTACCAGTTGGCGAAGATGTCTTCGATATGCTCCAGCTGGATGCCGTCCACCTCGGGACGTTCAGCGCATTTGAGGCCCAGCTCCACGGCCAGCTGGCTGCTGGCGCTGCGCCCGGAATCACGCCGGTCAAGCAGGCGCTGCAAGTGCGAAAAATGCCCGCCATCTTCGCGTTCGACCACGCGTTTGACGCCGTCCAGCCGCGCCTGGCTCAGCTCGGTTTTGGTCATGATCTCCAGCAGCAGGTCGAGCACCTTGCGCTGGTTGCGCGCAGGCGCTTCGATCACGAAGGTGGTGTCGGCGTTGCTGGTGAAGGCGTTCCACTCGCCGCCCAGTGCCTGCATACGCTCCTCCAGCCCGCCTTCGCCGCTGTCATCCACGCCGCTGAACAGCAGGTGTTCCAGCAGATGCGGCAGTTCCTTGTCCTGGCACGGGAAGTCATCGAAGCCGATACCCACCACCAGGCGGATGGCGACGTGACCCTTGTCATAACCGGGCTTGAGAATGACTTGCAAACCATTGGGCAGCAGATAGCCCTCGACCTGAAGACGGTCAAGGGCGAATGAGGGAAGTGAACCGAGGAGCAGACAAGCGAACAGCAGGCAACGCATAAAACAGCTTTCCTGGCGGGCCGGTATGTTTAACAGACTTCACCTCGGCCCTTACGTTCATAGCGATCTGTCGGCCTCGACCTCGCTCGACAAGGCTCCTGTGTCAGCGGTTTCCAGCACTACGTAGGCGCTGCTGCAAAACAGCGAGTTCAGACGCTTCATGTCGGCAATCAGTTCCAGGTGCAGCGAACTGGTTTCGATACTCTGGACCACCTTGTTGCGCAGCCGGCTGACGTGGGCGTGCGCCAGGCGTCGCTCCTCGGCCCTGAACTGGCGCTTCTCGCGCAACAACTGACGCGCGCTTTCGTGATCGCCGCTGAGGAACACCGAAAGGCCCAGGCGCAGGTTCGACTGTAATTGAATCTGCAGATCGGCAAGTTCTTCAAGACCGACTTCAGAGAACGACCGGCGATGTGCCGTCTTCTGCTGCTGGATCTTGCGCAACATGCGTTCGATCAGGCCGCTGGCCAGCTCCAGGTTGATGGTCAGTTCGATGATCTCGGCCCAGCGCCGGTTGTCGTGCTCGCCGAGGTCTTCACGCGGCATCTGCGCCAGGTACAGCTTGATCGCGCTGTACAGCGCTTCGACGTCATCGTTGAGGCGGCGCACTTCCTGGGTCACCGCCGTTTGCGTGCCGCGCAGTACCGCCAGCATCGAGGCGAGCATGCTTTCGATCAGGTCGCCCATACGCAGGGTTTCGCGCACCGCGTTGGCCAGCGCAAGGCTGGGCGTCGACAGCGCGGTCAGGTCCAGATGACGCGGTTTGGCCAGGCCGCCGACTTCGTTCTGCTGGGGCAGCAGATACGAGCACAACCGCGCCATCGGGGCCACGGTTGGCAGCATGATCAGGCAGCGCACCGTGTTGTAAAGCAGGTGAAAGCCGATCACCAGTTCCTGCGGACTAAAGCCCAGCGTGTCGATCCAGGCAACCAGCGGATCGAGCACCGGAAAGATCAGCAGCAGGCCGAACAGTTTGTACAGCAGACTGCCCAGCGCCACCTGCCGGCCGGCAACGTTCTGCATGCTGGTACTGAGAAAGGCCAGCAGGCCGCTGCCGATGTTGGCCCCGATCACCAGGCCGATCGCCACCGGCAAGCCAATGACTTCGGTGCCTGCCAATGTGGCCGTCAGCAGCACTGCCGCCAGGCTGGAATAGGAGATCAGCGCGAACATGGCGCCCACCAGCGCATCCAGCAACAGGTCGCCGGTCAGCGAGGCGAACAGCACCTTGACCCCCGCCGCCTGGGTGATCGGTGCGGCAGCCGCGACGATCAGCTGCAAGGCCAGCACGATCAGGCCCAAGCCGATACCGACCCGTCCCAGTTGACCGGCACGGGTCTGCTTGCGCGACAGGAAAAACACTACGCCAAGGAAGATCAGCAGCGGCGACAGCCATGACAGATCGAAGGTCAGCACGCGAGACATCAAGGCGGTGCCGACATCGGCGCCAAGCATGATCACCAGGGCAGGCGTCAACGTCATCAGCCCCTGGCCGACAAACGACGTCACCAGCATGGCGGTGGCGTTGCTGCTCTGCACCAGTGCCGTCACCAGAATGCCGGCTATGAACGCGAGCGGTCGTTTGGACATGTTCTGGCTGAGCACACGACGAAGTTGTGTACCGTAAACACGAAGGATGCCAGTGCGCACGATATGCGTGCCCCAGATCAGCAGGGCGACGGCGGATAGCAAATCGAGCAGGGTCAGCATGCGAAAAGCCCCCTGAGGTTTGCCTATACAGGCGATGAATTGAAAGATGCAGCGTGTAGCGAGCGGGGATGGATGAAACGCTCTACTAAGCTTTTAGTCGGCCATGGGCCTTGGCGCCAGCATCGCACAGCGCGGATTTCATTGAAATAAAAGTGTCATAAATCAGTATTTTGATATTGCTCGGGCATTCGCCATGAACCCGTCGCATGTGCCTCATGGCTGTTCACCCGCCCTGCCGCCCGCAGGCGGCGGAAACGTTACAGGGTCAATCCATAGTGTACGCAACGTTAGGGTCGAGTTTCATACCGACGGCCTTTGCGACGTGCATGCCTTTTTCATACGAAAACGATTTATCTGCTGTGGGCTGGAAGAACTCCACGAAATCCAGGCTGCGGCGACTGAACACGAACCCGCCGATGAGCGGCTGATTGACTGCATACAGATGCGGACACAGCGCCATCATCGACGAAGCAGGCACGCCGATCAGGTGTTCCTCAAGATCGCCGGTCTGTTGAGTTTCTTGCGGGTAAAACCACAGTGGCGTGCTGATGAACAGATAGGCATCCGGCCCCAGGCTGGAAAGCAATGTGCGCACCAGCCATCTCGCCGTATCGGCTGTCAGATGCTCGACGACATCCAGCAGACAGATTATCCGGTACTGGGCCAGCCGCTCGGATGACAGCTCTTGAGCAAGGCCGTGCCAGATGTTGCGGTAGGTAGCGTTCTCATGCAGCTGCGAATTCTGGCAGTTGGCTTCCCAGCCATCGATGCCGTCCACCGACCAGTGCGCCGTGTCCGGGTTTGCCTTGATCAACGCGCCCAGTGTTCCAGAGCCGAACCCGATATCCAGCACTTCAACATCGCTGCTGAGGTCTTTCAGGATATGGAAAATCATCGCCTTGGGAGAGACCGAGTCGCCTTCCACATGGCCGGTTGCAGGCGCGAAGCCTTCTGTAGGCTGATAGTTTTCAACATATTGCTTCATTGTCTGGATCCTTGACGATGGTTAGGGAGGCGGGGTTTACCGTAGATCCTGTTGAAGCATCCGCATTGGGGTGTAGGAGGAGTATAGGGGGGGTCGAGTGCCTGGCCTTTAATCCTGCAAACTGACCAGAAACGCTTGGTGACACGAGTGGCGCCTGTAGCTGCATAGCAGGCTTTGGCGAGTATTCAGAACCTGACGCAAGCGTCTGGTACAGCGTGCCAACGCTGAGCATTGGCACACTGTTCGGTCAGTCTTATCGGAACCGGTCAACCTCGTGACGCAGTTCTGTAGCCAGGCCATTCAGCTCCTGGGCAGTGATGGCGAGGTTGGACATGACCTGGCGCTGTTCGCTGTTGGCCATGGCGATGCTTTGCAGGTTGCTGCTGAGCATGGTCGCGGTGCTGCTTTGTTCCTGGGTGGCGGTGGTGATAGCGGCGAACTGGTGACCGGCCGAGCGGCTTTGCTCGTCGATCTGGGCCAGTGCGGAGGCCACTTTGGCGTTGAGCGACAGGCCTTCCTGCATCAGTGTGTTGCCCTGCTGCATGGTGCTGATGGCGTTGCCGGTTTCTTGCTGGATGCTGGCGATCATGCCGGAAATCTCATCGGTGGCTTCACGGGTGCGCGAGGCCAGGCTGCGGACTTCGTCAGCCACCACGGCAAAGCCGCGACCCTGCTCACCGGCGCGTGCGGCCTCGATGGCAGCGTTGAGCGCGAGCAGGTTGGTCTGGTCGGCAATCGAGGTAATCACCCCGACGATGCTGCCGATTTCCTGCGAGCGCTGACCCAGCGTGTCGATGACTTTCGCGGTGCTGCTCAGCGAAGTGGCGATCTGTTGCAGCGACGACGAAGCCTCTTCCATCGAAGTACGACCAATGCGTGTCTGCTGGGCATTTTCCTGTGCCAGTCGTTCGGTATTGCCCATGTTGTCGGCGATGTTCATCGACGTGGCGCTGAACTCTTCGACCGCACCGGCCATGCTGGTGATCTCGCCGGATTGCTGCTCCATGCCCTCGAACGCACCGCCCGACAGGCCGGACAATGCGTTGGCGCGGGTGCTGACTTCCTGCGCCGCAGTACGGATATGCGCGACCATCGATGACAACGCTTCGCTCATCTTGTTGAAACTGCCCGACAACTGCCCGATCTCGTCATTGCTGGTCACATTCAGGCGTACGCTGAGGTCGCCTGCACCCAGTGCGTCGGCCTGGCGTACCAGTTCGGACAGTGGACGCAGCTTGCTGCGCAACAGCCAGATGGCACTGATCACCGCGATCAGCATGGCCAGCAGACTGCCGATCGCCAGTTGCGTGCCGACGTGCCAGGTCACTTCACTGATTTCCTTGCGCGGCATGCTGGCGATGACGGTCCAAGGGCCGCCAGCGAACGGCTGGCCGACGCTGTAATAGTTGTCATCACCGTCATCCCAGAACTGCGCCTTGCCCGGCTTGCTGGCAAGGTCGGCCACTGACTTCGCGGCACCGTCGAGGGATTTGACGCCTGCCGGTGGCACCAGCCAGGTGCCCTTGTCGTCGAGCAGCGCCAGCGAGCCGGTAGAGCCGATACGGAAGCTCTTGAGGTTATCGAACTGGGTCTTCTGTGCATCGGTGTAATCGAACCCTACAAACAGCGCCGCAATGATCTTGCCGCTGCTGTCGCGAACCGGGCTGTACTGGGTCATGTAGTAGCGATCGAACAACACCGCCTTGCCGACATAGCTCTGCCCGGCCATCAGACGCTCGTAGGCTGCGCCCTTGCGATCCAGTACCGTGCCGATGGCGCGCGTGCCATCCTGCTTGCTCAGGGAGGTGCTGATACGGATGAAGTCGTCGCCGCTGCGCACGAAAATGGTTGCCACACCTGCGGTCATCGAGCGGAATTCGTCGACTTCGGTAAAGTCGTTGTTCAGCACGGCATCACGCAGCAACAGGCCTGGCGTGGACGTGCCCGCCACCGTGACCGGCTTGTCGGGTTGCAGGCTCAGGCCATCGGCGAAGCGTTTTTCGAACAGTCCACTCAGGCGCTGAGTACTGTCGCGCAGCGTGCTGTGGAAGGTGTTGAGCTGGTCAGCGAGGAGCCTGGCTTCACTCGACATGTGCTCTTCACGAATGACCAGGTTGGACGCGTCCAGAGACCTCAACGCGAACAGGGTACTACCACTGATAACCACCGCCAGGATCACGGCCAGAGCAATACCAAGTTGCGAAGCAATTCGGGTACGAGGCTTGGACATAGAGACTCCGTGCCGAATGATTGGAGTTGCCGGGTCCGTGGCTTATCATTCAGCTGATAGATTTAGTTGGTGTTTTACGCCGTTTGAACGAGCAATCGTTAAGCAATGCTTCGGCCATCAAGGTCGTTACTTGAGAGCGGAGCGAGACATTAACAAATGATGGCAGTTCAATACTAAACTAAATTTTAATAGAGTACTTCAACTAACGGCAACTTCATGGCGCCCACCTCCGCCTTGAGAAAATCGCTGAGGCGTCGCAACCGCTCTGCGCCGGGCCTTGTACGCGGCCAGACCAGATAATAGTTTTCGCCACTGAACACCGCCGTGCGCCACGGCAGACTCAGACGGGCCTGCGCCACGTCCTCGGCGACCATCAGCAGATCACCCATCGACACACCGTAGCCGCGTGCGGCGGCAATCATTCCCAGCTCGAGGGTGTCGAATACTTGCCCGCCTTTGAGCGACACCTGATCGGCCAGACCCATGCGGTTCAGCCAGGTGCGCCAGTCACGACGGTCAGGAGTGGGGTGCAGCAACTCAGCCTTTGCCAGCCGCTCCACGTCCCATGGCGGGTCCTGCAACAACGTGGGTGCGCCGACCGGAATCAGCAACTCGGGAAACAATAATGTGGCGTCCCAGTCCGACGGGAAATGACCCTGGCTGAGCAGAATCGCGCAGTCAAAAGGCTCCTGGGTAAAGTCCACCGCATCGATTTCCATCCACGCGCTGGTCAGTTGCACTTCGTTGCCCACCTGCAGGTGACGGAAACGGCTGAGCCGCGCGAGCAGCCAGCGCATGGTCAGGGTCGACGGGGCTTTCATGCGCAGAATGCCCTCCTCGGTCTGCAAGGTGCTGCAGGCGCGTTCCAGTGCCAGGAACCCATCGCGCACACCGGGCAACAGCGCGCGTGCCGATTCGGTGAGCTGCAAGTTACGCCCGTTACGCTGAAACAAGCGGCAGGCAAAGTGCTCTTCCAGCGTACGAATATGACGGCTTACTGCACTTTGGGTGATCGAAAGTTCCTCGGCCGCGCGGGTAAACGAGGTATGCCGCGCAGCCGCTTCAAAAGCCCTTAGTGCATAAAGAGGGGGAGACTGCGAGGCATGGGGCGCTTCCTGCGGACGATGAATGGCTACTTTACTGCAAATGCTGAAAATTGCTTCAGATGAGTTTTAGTCATGCTGAGCATCGGATTTATCGTTTTGTGTTTAGTCGAGCAACTGCCCAGAATACGTCGCTCAATCGTCCCTTTGCCGTAGAGCACCGTCACCATGCAGCCGTCCGCCCCCAAAGAACTCTGGATCATCCTGCGCCTGGCGGGGCCGCTGATTGCGTCACAGATGGCGCACATGCTGATGGTCTTCACCGACACCGTTATGATGGGCAAGATCGGACCGGAGGCTTTGGCGGGCGGTGGTCTGGGCGCTGCCACGTACAGCTTTGTGTCGTTCTTTTGCGTCGGCGTGATGGCAGCGGTCGGTACGCTGGTCTCGATCCGTCACGGTGCTGGTGACGCTGAAGGCGCGACCCGTCTGACCCAGGCCGGTCTGTGGCTGGCCTGGGGCATGGCGCTGGTTGCCGCGCTGTTGCTGTGGAACCTCGAACCCATCCTGTTGCAGTTCGGTCAGGCCGAAGCCAACGTGCATATGGCGGCTCAATTTCTGATCACCCTGCCCTTCGCCCTGCCCGGCCTGCTCAGCTTCATGGCATTGCGTGGCTTCACCAGCGCACTGGGTCGCGCGGGGCCGGTGATGACCATCAGCCTGGCCGGTGCGGCAGCGAACTTCGTGCTCAATTACGCATTGATCCATCAATGGCTGGGGCTGCCCAGCCTCGGGCTGATGGGGATCGGGCTGGTCACCGCGATCGTCACCAACTGCATGGCCCTGGCCCTGGCGCTGCATATCAGGTGGCATCCGGCTTACGCGGCGTACCCGATCAGAAAGGGGCTTTCGAAGCTTTCACGCAGTCACCTGGGCGAGCTGTGGCGGCTCGGTCTGCCGATTGGCGGCACCTATGCAGTGGAAGTCGGCCTGTTCACCTTTGCCGCGTTCTGCATGGGCGCGATGGGCAGCACGCAGATGGCGGCGCACCAGATCGCCCTGCAGACCGTGTCCATGGCGTTCATGGTTCCGGTGGGGATGTCCTATGCGGTCACCATGCGTATCGGCCAGCATTATGGCGCGGGCAACCTGGTGATGGTGCGCATGGCCGGTCGTCTGGGCATCGGTTTTGGCGGCTGTGTGATGCTGATGTTCGGGCTGCTGTTCTGGCTGGCACCGCATCTGGTCATCGGTCTGTTTCTGGATATCAACGACCCGGCGTTTGCCGAGATCGTCGTACTGGCGGCAAAACTGCTGGCCATTGCCGCCCTGTTCGAGTTCTTCGACGGCACCCAGACCATTGCCATGGGCGCCATTCGTGGGCTCAAGGATGCACGCACCACCTTCCTGATCGGCCTGGGTTGCTACTGGCTGATCGCCGCGCCTGCCGCGTGGTTGCTCGGTTTCTCTACCGATGCCGGCGCTTCGGGCGTGTGGTGGGGGCTGGCGCTGGGCCTGTTCTGCTCGGCCGTGGCGCTGACCTACGCGTTCGAATGGAAGACGGCTCGGCTGTTGCGTCGGGACGCGGCCGGGGTGGCGGTGCCGGGCTGATCCGGCGCACCGTCACCCGGATCTGGATGTATCTGCGTGCACGGCTTGCGAGCGCAGATAGGTCACCAGTTCTTCCACCGGCAGTGGCCTGCTGATCAGATAGCCTTGCACCTGATTGCAGCCGAAACTGCGCAGCAACTCCAGTTGCCCGCCGGTTTCCACGCCCTCGGCGACTACTTCCAGGTTCAGGTTGTGCGCCAGATTGATCATGGCGTTGACCAGCTTGCGGTTCTCTTCGCGTAACTCCATCTGCGCGACAAAGCCCATGTCGATCTTGAGCAGCGCGATGGGCAGGCTGTTGAGGTGCATGAACGACGAATAGCCGGTGCCGAAATCATCCAGCGAAAAGCGCACGCCCAGTTGCCGCAATGCGTCCATGGTCTGCCGGACCTGGTCGCTGCGCCGCATGACGGCGGTTTCGGTCAGTTCGAATTCCAGCCAGCGCGCGTCGACATCGTGTTCCGCGATGAGGCGATTCAAGGTCGGCAGCAGCTGGCTGTCCTGAAACTGCCGGAACGACAGATTGATCGCCATGTGCAGTGGGGCAAAGCCTTGTTCGCGCAGGGCCTGCATGTCACGCAGTGCGCGGAAGATGACCCAGTAGCCGAGCGGCACGATCAGGCCGCTTTGCTCGGCCAGTGGCACGAATTCGCTGGGCGGCAGCAGCCCGCGTTCCTGATGGCGCCAGCGCACCAGCGCTTCCAGGCCGACAATACGCCCGCTGTCCAGGCACAGGCGCGGCTGGTAATGAAGTTCCAGCTCATCGCGGCGCAAGGCGCGTCGCAGTTCACCTTCCAGATCGGCGAGGCTGCGGGCGTTGCGGTTGATGCGCTCGTCGAACAGGTGATATGTACAGCCCTGCATGCTCTTGGCCTGACGCATGGCGATATGCGCATGCCACATCAGCGGGTCGGCTTCGGGCTGGGCTTGCGAATGCGCAATGCCCAGGCTGCAACCCAGCAGCAGGCTTTCGCCATCGACCCAATAGGGTTCGGCCAGCACGTCAGTGATACGTTCGGCCATTTGCAGGGCACGTTCGGGGGTTGCTCGGGTGTCAATCAACAGGGCGAATTCGTCGCCCCCCAGGCGGGCGATCTGATCACCGGCATCGAGCTGGTTTTTCAAGCGCGCCACGACTTGCAGGATCAGCCGGTCACCGGCCTGATGCCCCAGTGCATCGTTGGCGCGGCGAAAATTGTCCAGGTCCAGATGCCCCAGCGCCACACTGCCGCCTTCGCTCAAGCGCGCCGAGAGCAGCGCCTGAAATCCCTGGCGGTTGGCGATGCCGGTCAACGGGTCCTGGCCGACCAGGCGTCGCAGGCTGTCTTCCAGGCGACTGCGCTCGTGGACATAGCGCAGGCAGCGCCGAAGCGTGTCACCGGTCAAGGCATCGCGCACCAGCCAGTCACTGACGCCGGTCGGTCCGACCAATGGTTCGGTCTCGAGCAGCACCACGGTAGGCAACAGGCAGGCCCCGGTCCTGGGCTGCAGATCAGGGGTGGTCAGCAGCACGGTATTGCGCTCGTTAGCATATCGGGCGCTGAAAACGTCCCAGTTCGCGCCATGCAGAAGTATCACGTTGCTTCCCGGCGCAGTGAGGCAGCCGCTAAGCAGCGCCTGCCAGAAGGGCTCGTGCGCCAATAACAGCAATCGCAAGGGTTCGACAGGTGTAGGCAATCTAACTTCCTAAGTGCAAAGGAAAAACCGGTGGCCGCACTCTCGCAGGAGCGCGACAAATACACGTATCGCGCGTCGCGGCGCAAATGTAACAAAAACAGAAGAATTAGATAGCTGTCACTGTCCGACGACGATGAGCACTGCACAAAACCGTGGGCCTGTTAAAATGCCCGACCTTTTTTGCAGACGACTCTTCATACCGCCATGTCCCGACTCAATCCCCGGCAGCAGGAAGCCGTGAACTACGTCGGCGGCCCTCTTTTGGTGCTCGCCGGTGCCGGTTCCGGCAAGACCAGCGTGATCACCCGCAAGATCGCTCATCTGATCCAGAACTGCGGTATTCGTGCCCAGTACATTGTCGCCATGACCTTTACCAACAAGGCCGCGCGCGAGATGAAAGAGCGGGTTGGCACGTTGCTCAGAGGCGGCGAAGGCCGTGGCCTGACGGTTTCGACCTTCCACAACCTGGGTCTGAACATCATCCGCAAGGAGCACACGCGGCTGGGCTACAAACCGGGCTTCTCGATCTTTGACGAGACCGACGTCAAGGCGCTGATGACCGACATCATGCAGAAAGAGTATTCCGGCGACGACGGCGTCGACGAAATCAAGAACATGATCGGCTCATGGAAAAACGACCTGATCCTGCCCGCCGAGGCGCTGGAAAACGCCCGCAACCCCAAGGAACAGACTGCCGCCATCGTCTACACCCACTATCAGCGCACGCTCAAGGCGTACAACGCAGTGGACTTCGACGATCTGATTCTGTTGCCGGTCAAGCTGTTCCAGGAACACGCTGACATCCTGGAAAAGTGGCAGAACAAGGTGCGTTACCTGCTGGTCGACGAATATCAGGACACCAACGCCAGCCAGTACCTGCTGGTGAAGCTGCTGATCGGCACGCGCCATCAGTTCACCGTGGTGGGCGACGACGACCAGTCGATCTACGCCTGGCGTGGTGCGCGGCCGGAAAACCTGATGCTGCTCAAGGACGACTACCCGTCGTTGAAAGTGGTCATGCTGGAGCAGAACTACCGTTCCACCAGCCGAATCCTGCGCTGCGCCAACGTGCTGATCTCCAACAACCCGCACGCCTTCGAAAAACAACTGTGGTCCGAGATGGGCCATGGCGACGAGATCCGCGTGATCCGCTGCCGTAACGAAGACGCCGAGGCCGAGCGGGTGGCCATGGAAATCCTCACCCTGCACCTGCGCACCGACCGCCCGTACAGCGATTTCGCCATCCTCTATCGCGGCAACTACCAGGCCAAGCTGATCGAGCTGAAATTGCAGCACCACCAGGTGCCGTATCGACTGTCGGGCGGCAACAGCTTCTTCGGCCGCCAGGAAGTGAAGGACCTGATGGCCTATTTCCGGCTGCTGGTGAACCCGGACGACGATAACGCCTTCCTGCGGGTGATCAACGTTCCGCGTCGCGAGATCGGCTCGACCACGCTGGAAAAGCTCGGTAATTACGCCACCGAGCGCAAAGTGTCGATGTACGCCGCCACCGACGAGATCGGCCTGGGCGAGCATCTGGACAGCCGATTCACCGACCGTTTACAGCGCTTCAAGCGCTGGATGGACGGCGTGCGTCAGCAGTGCGCGCAGAACGATCCCATCGCCGCGCTGCGCAGCATGGTCATGGACATCGACTACGAGAACTGGTTGCGGCAGAACAGCTCCAGCGAAAAGGCTGCCGATTACCGGATGAGTAACGTCTGGTTCCTGATCGAGGCGTTGAAAAACACGCTGGAGAAGGACGAAGAAGGTGGCATGACCATCGAGGAAGCCATCGGCAAGCTGGTCCTGCGCGACATGCTCGAACGTCAGCAGGAAGAGGAAGACGGTGCCGAAGGTGTGCAGATGATGACCTTGCACGCCTCCAAGGGGCTGGAATTCCCTTACGTGTTCATCATGGGCATGGAGGAAGAAATCCTGCCACACCGCTCCAGCATCGAAGCTGACACCATCGAAGAAGAGCGCCGCCTGGCCTACGTGGGCATCACCCGCGCACGGCAGACCCTGGCCTTCACCTTCGCCGCCAAGCGCAAGCAGTATGGTGAAATCATCGACTGCGCGCCGAGCCGCTTTCTGGATGAGCTGCCCCCGGACGACCTGGCCTGGGAAGGCAATGACGACACCCCGACGGAAGTCAAAGCGGTTCGCGGCAACACTGCGCTTGCCGACATTCGCGCCATGCTGAAACGCTAGCCGACACAATATTGATCATTTATTGCGCAATGGCGCAGCCAAGGAATTGAAGTGGAAGCACTGCACAAGAAAATTCGCGAAGAAGGCATCGTATTGTCCGATCAGGTGCTGAAGGTCGATGCGTTTCTCAACCATCAGATCGACCCGGCCCTGATGAAGGAAATCGGCGACGAATTCGCCCGACTGTTCGCCGACGCTGGCGTGACCAAGATCGTGACCATCGAAGCTTCCGGTATCGCGCCGGCAGTCATGGCAGGCTTGAAAATGGGCGTGCCGGTGATCTTCGCCCGCAAGCACCAGTCCCTGACCCTGACCGAAAACCTGCTGTCGGCGACCGTGTACTCGTTCACCAAGCAGGTGGAAAGCACCGTGGCAATCTCGCCGCGCCATCTGAGCAGCGACGACAAGGTGCTGATCATCGATGACTTCCTGGCCAACGGCAAAGCCTCGCAGGCGCTGATCTCGATCATCAAACAGGCCGGCGCCACGGTAGCCGGACTGGGCATTGTGATCGAGAAATCCTTCCAGGGCGGCCGCGCCGAGCTGGACGCCCAGGGCTATCGCGTTGAATCCCTGGCGCGGGTTGAATCCCTGGCCGGCGGGGTTGTAACGTTCAAGTAAGCCCCTCGAGGGCGGACGCAGAGCGTCCGGAAAGGCATGCGACGCGGAGCGCCGCACGATAGTTG
>NZ_LKGW01000122.1:0-43096 GCF_001467335.1 Pseudomonas sp. ICMP 10191 | reverse complement strand
GTGTGACGCAGAGCGTCACGAACTGCATTCCCACGCGCGTGAGGAACGATAGTCAAAACATTCCAATGCCTTAAAGCTTATGCAGAAAATTCAGCACCAGCTTGTTGCCTTCGGTGCGGTTTTCCGCGCCCTGTTCGAAGTAGCTATTGACCGTCAGCACGTTCTCCTTGTTGAAGGCATACAGCAGGCCCGGGCCGATAGCCCAGACCTTTTCCTTGCGACCACTGACATCATGACCGTCCACCTGAGTGTCGGTGAACTGCTTGAGCCAGTAACCGTTGAGCCCCAGCGAAAGTTGCTCGTTGACTGCGTATTGCAGAGTCAGGTTGGCATGCAGAGCCTGCCCTGCCTGAGTGTCGGAAGCATTGCCGAATCCGGCTTGCGGGTCATCATTCTTGCCGTTCCACAAATACATGAAACGCCCGCTGGCCGACCATTTCGGCGAGAACCAGTAAGTCGCGGCGTAGTAAGGGTTGAACGACCAGAAATTACTGCCCGGGTTGATCGAGCGATTGCGATCATAAGCGCCGACCGGAATCGCAATGTCCGCCTCGACACGCTGGGTCAGCAGCGGGCTGCCATCGGCATGGGTGATCGTCGGCAGTTGCAGAAACGGACCGATGACCAAATCACCGAAACCGGCACGCGAACTCAGGGCGGTGTTGCCCAGGCCGTCATCCACGTCGACATGTGCCAGCGACGTGTTGATTGCGGTAATACCCGGCATGGCACCATTGGCCATTGGCTGACCGACGTAGATGATCTGCGTGGTCACCGCCAATACATCCACATCCTGTTTGGGAAGTTGCAGTTTGTCGCCATTCACGTCATTGAAACGATTGGCCTTGGCATAGTTCAGATACTCCTCCAGATACCAGCCCGGACCCGCAGGCGCCGGGGATCCGTCGTAGAAGCTGGTGTTGCCCAGATTGAGGCCGGGCAAGTCATAGGCGTATGCAGTCGAGGACAAGGCGATGAATGATACGGTCGCAACGGTACGCAAGACAGACTTGGGCATCTTGTGATTCCTGTACTTATTGTTGTTGTTTTCAAGTGCCCCCGACGCCACGAACGCGTCGCCGGGGTTGCAACACGTACAGCCATTACACGTAGGAAGCGGCCAACCCTCCATCTATGGGCAAGTTGACGCCGTTGATCCAGCGCGAGGCGTCGGAGCACAGAAACGCAATCACCTCGGCCACCTCATCGGCCAGCGCAGGACGTTTCATGTGCAGGCCATCGCGGGCTACCCGCTCCTGGCCAACCATGCTGACAAAGTCTCCCAGAATCGGTGTGAACACCGGCCCCGGTGCGACGCAGTTGACGCGCACAGAATGATCGCGAAACCATTCCTGCGACTGCTTGAAACTCCAGACGATCAACGCTTCCTTGAAATACTGATAGCAGGTTTCATGGGCAACCGGATTGGCAGCCAGCCACTCCTGCCCTGCGCTGTAGCTTTCAGTGGCGGCCAACGCCTTGTGCAACTCCAGCCTTTCCGGCCACTGCGAGCCGAGTATCGAAGCTATGTTGACGATACTGCCGCCCGGTGAAATGCGCGGCAACAGGCGTTGGGTCAGGTGGCGCAGCCCGAGGTAATTGACCTGGGCGACCGCCTGAACGGGCGCTGTGCCAGGTACACCGGCGATGTTGCACAGGCCGTCGATCTGCTTGGGCAAGCGCTCGATCAACGCATCGATATTCTTTGGATCGGCCAGGTCCGCCTGGAAAAAACTGTCTACGGTCAATTGCGGTTCATGACGATCGATGCCGATCACTCGGGCACCCTGGAAGCGTGCCACACGTGCCAGCTCAGCGCCGATGCCGGATGACACACCAGTCACGATCAGTGTTTTGTTAGTCAGGTTCATAGTCACGCGCTCTTATTGTTGTTGGATCACGTCTTGCCGTTGAATCACATCACCTGTTGCAATGAAGCATGGAATGTCAGTCAGACTCAGAATGGGTAGGCTGGCGCCTGGTTCTTCACCGTGACCCACTGCCATTGGCTGTATTCATCCCAGTCCGAGGGGCTGCCAGCGCTGCTGCCGTTGCCCGACGCACCGCGCCCGCCGAACGAATTGACACACTCATCGGCCACCGTCTGATCGTTGATGTGCAACATGCCGCACCTGAGCCGGTCGCCAATCGCCGTCGCGCGGCCGATGTCCGGGGAGATCACCGCAGCTGCCAGGCCATACTCGGAACGGTTGGCCAGTTCGATGGCTTCCTCGTCCGTGGAAAAGCTGACCACAACCGCCACCGGGCCAAAAATCTCTTCCTCGAATGCGCGCATACCGGGTTTCACGCCGCTGAGCACCGTCGGGCGATAGAACAGGCCTTCATACTCGCCACCGGTTTCCAGTCGCGCACCGGCCTGCAGGCTGTCACTGACCACCTGATGCACGTGCTGCAACTGCCGTTTGTTGATCAGCGGCCCCAGAGCAGCCTCACCGCGTGCCGCATTACCCACCGTCAGCGCCCGCGCCTTGTCCGCCAGCTTGCGGGTCAGCTCGGCAGCGATGGATTCGTGCACCAGGATCAACCCGGTGGCCATGCAGATCTGCCCCTGGTGCAGCCAGGCACCGAACGCCGCATTGCTGGCGGCCAGATCAAGGTCGGCGTCTTCGAGAATCACCAGCGGATTCTTGCCGCCCAGCTCCAGCGACACTTTCTTCAGGTTGCGGCCCGCCGCTTCGGCAACCTTGCGTCCGGCCCCGGTCGAGCCGGTGAAGGTGATCATCTGCACATTGGTGTCGCGGCACAGCGCTTCGCCGGCATCGGCAGAACCCGGCAGCACGTGCAGCAGCCCTTTGGGCAGACCGGCTTCCTCGAACAGCCGGGCGATCAGGAAACCGCCGCTGATGGGTGTCTGCGGATCGGGCTTGAGCACCACGGCATTGCCGGCAGCAAGCGCCGGAGCGACCGAGCGCAGGGAAAGCACCAAGGGAAAATTGAATGGCGAAATCACTCCCACCACACCGTGCGCGACACGCCGCGCGTAGGACAGACGACCGGCCTGACTGGGCAGCATCAGGCCATGACCATGAGCCTGCGACAGCATGCCCGCCGCCTGACGCAACAACACGATGGTCTCGTTCACTTCGTGCTGGCCCTTTTGCAGGCTGCCGCCGGTCTCGCGGGCGACATACAGCGCCAGTTCATCGAACGCACAAACCGCGTGATCGGCGGCGAGGAGAAATATGTCAGCCTTTTCACGCGGCCCCAGCGCCGCCCAGGCAGGTTGAGCCAGCGCGGCCTCACGGCAGGCAACCGCGATGTCCGCAGCATCGGCCATGGCTGTGTTCATCAACAGCTCGCCGGTCGCAGGCTCGATGACGGGCAATGAAGGAGACGAGGAAGGAATCCAGTCGCCATTGAAAACACATTCGGCTTCAATCGCGCGTTGCAACAGAGGGGTGCCATCAGACGCTGACATATTAAGACTCCGGCTTTTATGGTTGTAATCGCCTGCCCCATTTGCCACGGGAAGCATGCGCCGTACGTACGTCAGAGCAAAGCCTGTGCCGGGATTGTCATCCGACCATCATGTCATCACTCAACCGCTTTAGAACAAGGGTTTTCGACGACCACGCTGAAGCGTCGAGCCCCTTCAGGCGGAAACTCTACGCGGACCCGCTTGTTCATTTGATGAAGTTATGTTTATTAATCAAGCCATGATTTGATCATTTCGACCATCACCCGGCCGAGGTACAACGATGGATAATCCCCACTGTGAGTTGCCCGATCACAGCGTTCCCACCGAACATTTCGCGCCTCGCGGCGACAGCAGTCAGATGCATTCAGGTGATTCGCCAACCCCCGAGGAGTTGACCAGTTGCCTGTTCTTCTCGCCTGACGATGGGCGCATCTGGCTCAACGACCAGCGGATGTTGCTGCTGCACACCTCATCGTTCGGCACCCTGCGCCGCGAAATCATCGAACGTCTGGGCCAGGAGCAGGCGCGCGGGATGTTCACCCGAGCCGGGTATCTGTCTGGCGCACGGGACGCCCGATTGATTCGCGAACGCTGGCCAATGGCTGACGCTTCGTCGGCGTTTCGTGCCGGTACGCACTTGCATACCCTGGAAGGCATGACCAAGGTCGAGCCGGTGCACTTCAAATTCGACGCCGAGTCGGGGTTTTACGAGGGCGAGTTTCTCTGGCATAACTCCTGCGAAGCCGATGAGCATGTCGCGGCGTACGGCATCGGCCAGGATCCGGTGTGCTGGACCGAAATCGGCTACGCCATCGGTTTTGTCAGCGGCCTGTTCGGACAGATGGTGGTTTTCCGCGAAGTGGAATGCCGTGGCATGGGGCATGCGAGCTGCCGCGTGGTCGGCAAGACCTCGGAACAATGGGGCGATGTCGAACGCGACCTGAGCTACCTGAGAGCAGTCAAACCCCCTGCACCCGTGCACAGCGCACCGGTGCCTGCGGCGAGCTATGAAGCAAGCCCGCCGACCGGCAGCAACCAGCCGCTGGTCGGCGCAAGCGCTGCCTTCAATGCGGCCACGCAGGCGCTGCAACGGGTGGCGATGACCCCGGCAACCGTCTTGATCAGCGGCGAGTCCGGGGTCGGCAAGGAGATGTTCGCCCGCCAGTTGCACCAGCTCAGCCGCAACCGCGAAGGCCCGTTTGTGGCACTCAATTGCGCAGCCATCCCCGACAACCTCATCGAGGCCGAGCTGTTCGGCGTGGAGCGAGGGGCTTATACCGGGGCCACGCACTCCAGAGCCGGGCGTTTCGAACGCGCCAACGGTGGCACGCTGTTCCTGGATGAGATCACCTCCCTGAGCCTTGCCGGGCAAAGCAAGCTGCTGCGCGCCTTGCAGGAGCGGGAGATCGAGCGCGTCGGGGGTGGGCACGGTATCAAGGTCAACGTGCGAGTGGTGGCGGCGACCAACGTCGACCTGCGTAAGGCGGTGGCCGATGGCGATTTCCGCGAAGACCTGTTCTATCGCCTCAACGTCTACCCGATCGCCCTGCCGCCATTGCGCGAGCGCCGCGATGACATCCCGCTGCTGATCAACTTCTTTCTCAAGCGCTTCTGTCAGGAGTACGGCAGGACGCCGGCCGGATTGACCATGCGCGCATTGAAAACCCTGCTGGGCTATGACTTTGCCGGGAACGTGCGCGAATTGCAGAATCTGATCGAGCGCGGCCTGATCGCCAGCGATGAAGGCCAGGCCATCGATCTGGTGCATATTTTCCGCAACGAGTCGTTACCACGGGACGCCTATTCGCTGAATCACCATGGCGCGCTGCGTCAGGCATCGGCTGCGAGCGCACAGCAGGCACCTGCTACCTCCCTGCTGGACTCCCTTAATCAGTCGGATCAGGCGTTCTCCATCGACGACCTTGAACAGCGCCTGATCCAGGAGGCGCTGGACAAGAGCGAAGGCAACCTGGCGGCCGCCTCGCGCTTGCTGGGCCTGAGTCGCGCCCAGTTTGCCTACCGCCTGAAAAAGCGTCAGCCCTGAACAGCCTGACTCAGCGGTAACGCGCAGCCGATCCGGCTGCGCGTTACACCTTACAGTGGCAAGGCGCTGACCACACGCAGGGCCAGCCCTTCGTAGGCGTCCAGGGTGATAGTGAACTCGCCCTGCTCGGTCAAATCGCCTTCGACACGCTCGTTGATGATGTCGACCACCGGACCTGGCGCAATACCGGGCAGTTGCAGCGTTTCGACGATCGTCTCGGCGCTGAAATTGAGCGCAGTGATCTGCGTGCCCTTACCAGCCGGCAGTTCATGGACCATGACCAGCAGCCCCGGATGCTCGACATCCGGAATCAGAATCTGACGGCTTGCGGCGATGTCATAGGCACGGCGCACAGCAAGAATCTTCTTGAGCTGCGAGGCAAACGAATCAGGTCGCTGAAGCTGACTGACCAGGCTGCCGTAAAGCGTCTTGGGACGAGGCATGTCACCCGCAGAAAACTCGGCTGCGGGGTCCAGATCGACCAGATCGTAGGCGCCACGATGAACCCAGCGCGTGTCGCCATCCTGCATCAGGTGGTCGACCTGCTCGGCCGGCAGCGTCAACGCACCGACAAGGTCCCAGCCCGACAGGGCAAATACGCCCGGCTGCATGGCGTTGTACATCACCAGCAGCAGGTGAATGTGCTGGATCTGCTGAATGTCGGCATCGGTAATGGTGCTCAGGTCACGAATGCCCAGCGCAGCAGTGATGATGCTCGCTGTGGTGCAAGAGACGCCGTTGGTGACGAACTTGAGGTTGTATGGCGCGTGTTCGCCGGACAGTTTCTCGTACATTTCCTCACGGATGTGCTCGCGCAGGATGTTGCCCGGGAACGTCTGGCCCTGGTAATGGAAGGTGTCGTGAGCGTGCAGCGTCCAGAAGTGCACCAGTTCCAGGGTCAGCTCGTCGTGGTTCTGCAGGGCATGGATCAACGATGCCGGATCGATGCCATAGGCATGCACCTGACGCAGCATCAGGCGCAGGAATTCGGTGGTGCCGGTCAGCAGCGCGTGCTGATAGGCCGGCCGGGTAATGAAGTCGTAGGACAGATCCGCGCCACCCTGCCCCATGGAGGCAATGTCATCGATGGTCAGGTTCAGCTCCTGGAAGCTGAAGCCGCCCGCCTTGCGGATCGCACCAGCCAGAAGCTGATTGCCGGTGATCGACAGCGGATGGCTTTCCGACCAGGCGGTGCCTTCGGCGCGACGTTCGACGCCAAGGAAGCCGTTGGCGTCCAGACGTAACACCCGGGCGCCCATGACATCGATGGCATGCAGCGCGTCACCGATGATCATCTGCTGCGCGGCAAAGCTGGGGTCCAGCCAGTTCAAGGAGGGCTGGCCGTCCTTGAAGTAATGCAGGTAGACCCAGCGGCGGGCCTTGCCGTCGACGCCGTGTACCACGTCGGTGGCGCTCCAGTCGGTTTCCTTGACCCCTGGCTCGAAGAAGATCACCCGTTGCAGCTGGCCGACGATGTAGTGCTTGTCGCGCAGCTGATCCACCACATCCGGCATCAGGTTGACCGCATCGCGGCCGGCTGGCACTTCAGGCAACAGCTGCCAGTCTTCCTCACGGATCTCGACCATGTGGAACAAACCGGGATAATCCTCGTACGCCATCTCGGCCAGGCGGAAGTCTGCGCCCTTGCCGGTGTGCGACGGAATGATGTCATCGATGATCACCGCGTTGTGCGCTGCGGCAATGCGCGACAGGCTCAACAGTTGTGCTTCGGTACCCAGGTCCGGGTCGATGCCAAAACTGATGCGGTCGAAGTTGCCATCGATGCTCGGCGTGCGCTCACGCCCCTTCAGTCCGCCGGAGAGCTTGAGCGGGCCGTTATGAATGCCCTGAATGCCGATTTCCGACAGTGCATGCCACAGCGTTTCATCACCCAGTGCTTCAAGCACCGAGCCACCTTCACGGGTGACGATGGAGGCCGGGTAGGCGGTAAACCAGACCGAGGCGATAGCGGAGGCGTCTCTGGGACGCGCAAGGGCGAAAGGACGCTGCCAGAGCCTGCCCTGCCCCGAATAGGTCTTGGCGCGCTGTCTTGCGGCGTTAAGCATCGATTGCTCGACCAGCCAGTCCACGTATTGCTTGTCCGGTATCGTCATAGCGTTCAGTCTTCCTCTCGAATCGGCGACCTGAGACGCCCCGCATGCGGAGCGTCCTGAATGTATTGCTTACGGATATGAGCCTTGCCGGCCCGATTCGTTGCATTCATGTCGCGGTCAAACGCTCGTTAAGGGCACTGTGACAACGTTTTGCGACACCTCCGTCAATCAGGCCGAGTGTTCGAGGCCGGTGGTTTCTTGAGTGCCTGAACCACGGCATTGGCGGCGTTGGACAACAATGAAGCAGGCCGCGCCACGACGCTGATCTGGCGCCTCACGGTCAGCGGCAGCGGGATAGATTCCAGCTCGCGAAGCCGCCCGCTCAACAGCGCGCTGGGCACAATCGAGATGCAATGGCGCTTGGCGACCAGGTCCAGCAGCGTGTCCAGGCAACTGAGCTCGCCGCGTTGGCTGAGCCGTAGCTGTGCCGATGCCAGTTGCTGGTGCAGGCGCTCCACCCCAGGATGCCGCCAGGCCACATAGCGCGACACCTGCGCAAGCTCGGCGAAACACTGCGCCGCGCCCTGCTTGCTTCGCGCCGCTACCAGTACGTAATGGTCCGACCAGCAATGGTGTTCGAGATAATGCTCGTCCAGCACAGTAGCCGGCAGGATGAGGATATCGGCCACGCCCTTTATCAATGCGTCCAGCGACGGATTCTGCTCGCTGCGGTGCAGCACGTTCAGATGGATATCGGGGTAATGATGGGCGAGAAAGTCCAGCGAGGCACTCAGGCCGGTCTCGCGGATGTGCGAGTGATAATGAATGGTGACGCTACCACTGACCCCATTTTTTTTAGTTGTTCGAGCGTGGCCATGATATTTCCCAGGGTCTGGCTGATGACCTTGCCTTCAGGGGTGAGCGTGCAGCCTGTGCGACTGCGAATGAACAGGCGTTTTTCGAAAAAATCTTCGACCTCCTTGATGGCATAGCTGATGTTCGACTGGCTGCAGCCCAGAATGGCGGCGGCCTCCGAGAACGAACCGTGCTGTGCAACGGTTTGAACGACTTTGAAGAAGTGGGTTTTCATGTGTCCTGCACTCTGGTTTTGCAAAGGTGGGTGCGGCCCTGCCGCTGAGCCAAAGGCTCGGGAATACAGGAAACCCCCGCCGAAACACCGATCTGGCCGGGTTATCGGCCATTCGAATGAATGTCTCAAGCGGGGGTAAAGCGAACGCTGGCTATCGCGTTGAAGCGCTGGCTATGCACATTTCGGGCACATAGCCTCTTCAGGGGTATCCGCAGCGCGACTGGATGACTCAGTCGTTCTCGGTCCAGTCGAAATCCATTTGCAGCGCCGTGCGTTCGGCCAGTTCACGGCTGTGCAGGCGCTCGACCAAGTGCAGGCTCATGTCGATACCGGCAGAAATACCTGCCGATGTCACGAACGAGCCCTCATCGACCCAGCGCAGCGTGCTGAGCACGTCCACCGACGGGAACATTTCCTTGAGGTCGTCGATGTCTTCCCAATGCGTGGTCACTTGCTTGCCGGCCAGCTTGCCGGTCCTGGCCAGCAGGAAGGCGCCGGTGCACACGGCAGCGACCACGCGGCCAGGCTCCGACTGATCGCTGATCCAGTGAATCACGTCGGGTTTTTCCAGTTCGGCGGTCACGACGCCACCCGGAACGATCAGGCAGTCGACGGCCGGATGGTCGTTGATCGAGAAATCCGGATCGACCTTGAGGCCGGCGCGGGCACGCACCGGCGCGGTGCTGCGGCCGATGGTGAATACGTTGAACAACTGCCGGTCATCACGGCTGTTGCGAGCGTGCATGCGGGTTGCGGTGGTGAATACTTCATAGGGGCCAGCGAAGTCGAGAACCTCGACGTCGTCATAAACGTAGATACCGATATTGAGTGGCACGAGTTGGCTCCAGGGTCTGCATGGCAGACCACTTGCATCATAGTGAGGGTTAAGCGGGTTTCAGCGGTGACACAGAGCAGATTACTCAGTAGCATCACGCCAAACTACTGGCTGAAATGCCAATATCCGGTAACATCGCGCCATGAAAAATCATCTCGTTGTCGCACTCATCTATAACCAGCTGTGCACCTTCGAATTTGGCTGCACGGTGGAAGTCTTTGCGCTGAAAAGACCCGAGCTGGGCGTCAGTTGGTACGAGTTCGCGACGTTCCCGGTCGACGACGGACCGATCACCGCTGCCGGGGGCATCACTATCGTGCCGACACCCGGCGAGGTGCTGCTGGAAAACGCCGACACCATCATCGTGCCGGGCTGGCGCGGGGTGGAATCTGCGGTTCCGCAACGGCTCATCGAACAGCTCCAGGCGGCTCATGCACGCGGCGCGCGAATCTGCTCGATCTGTACCGGGGCCTTCGTCCTGGCGGCGGCGGGTCTGCTCGACGGGCACAAGGTGACGACCCACTGGCGCTACACCGACCTGCTGGCCACCATGTACCCTGGCCTGACCATTCAGCCCAACGAACTCTATGTGGATCAGGGCAGCATCGTCACCGCAGCAGGCTCGGCCGCCGGGCTGGACATGATGTTGCACCTGGTGCGCAACGATCACGGCTCGCGCGTCGCCAACATGGTCGCGCAGCGCATGGTCATCCCGCCTCATCGCGAAGGCGGACAATCGCAATACGCATCCCGGCAACTGGTATCAGCCAGCGACGGGCCGATTTCCAACCTGATGGACTGGATTCGCAGCGACTTGCAGCGCCCGCATACCATCAAGGAGATGGCCTCAAGGGCGGCGCTCAGTACCCGTACCTTGCATCGCAGCTTCATGGAAAGCACCGGGCTCACGCCTTACGACTGGTTGCTCGGTGAGCGCATTGCCTACGCCAAGGAACTGCTGGAATCGTCGAAATTACGCCTGAACGAAGTGGTGGACCGCACCGGCTTCGGCTCCGAAGAGTCGTTTCGCCGGCACTTCCGCAATCTGGTGGGCATCAGCCCGAGCAGCTACCGCAAGCAATTCGCCCGGGCCTGACCGCAGGCGCGGGGTAAAGCGCATCGACGATCGCGTCGGCAAATTCGCCCCACGCGCCGGCAACCGCTGTATTGGTCAGGACCACCATGCTCAGCGCAGCATGCGGATCGACCCAGTAATGGCTGCCATACAGGCCGCACCATGACCAGGTCCCTGCGCCCTGCCGCTGCCCGGCGAGCACTGGGTCGGTGAGAATCATCGGCCCCAGCCCGAACCTCCAGCCGGGTCCGCGGCTGGCGATGCTCGTCTGGCCAATCGCATTGCCCAGCAAGCGTGCGGTACTGGCTTCACTCAATAGCGGCGCGCCGCCGAGACGCAGGCATTCAAGCAGCCGAAGATAGTCATCAGCCGTGCCCAGCATTCCCGCACCGCCCGACTCATACGCACCGGTGTCAAAGACGCGAGCTGCGGACAGCCGCGCCTTGCCGCTGGCGAGCAGCACCTCATCCTCGTCGGCGATACGCTGCGGGCCGCTGAGCCCGTCCTTGTAGGCGCTGGCCAGCGGATGTTCCGGCAGGTGCCTGAATGAGGTCGCGTGCATGCGCAACGGTACGGTGACCCATTTATCGATGGCTTCTGACAACTTCAGGCCAGTGGCCTGTTCGACCACTGCACCCAGCACATCAGTGGCCAGCGAATATCCCCAGGCGCTGCCGGGCTCGAAGAGCAAGGGCACACGCGCCAAACGTGTCAGATTTTCCTGCAGGTCGAACGGGACCCGGTCCAGCCCGTCCGACACCCCGGCCCGCTGATAGGCATTCTCGGGCGCCTGCTCAAAGCCGTAGCTCAAACCCGACGTGTGCGACAGCAGGTGCTGCAGCGTGATGGACGGTTCGCGGCCATTGGCCAGATGCGGTCGAAAGGCTGGCAACCAATGAGTCACCGAAGCCTGAAGATCCAACACACCCCGTTCGCAGAGCCGCAACACCGCAACCGAGGTCAACAGCTTGGTCAGTGAGGCCAGGCGAAAACGCGTGTGGCGGGTGATCGGAATCTGCTGCTCGCGATCCGCCCAACCGCGTGCACTGGCGTATTCCAGGCGGCCCTGGCGAGCCAGCAACAGCACCCCGCCGACGATCCGGCCCGGCTCGACGAATCCCCGCCAGACCTGGTCAAGACGCTGTATGCCCGCCTCGTCAGGGCGGTCATGGTTCACTCGCCCCTCACAGCGCGGCTGAAAATCTGCGCGTAGACCTGCGCCGAATGGCGAATCGGGTTGGTGTGCGAGCAGCCATCGACGAAAGCCATCCGCCCGACGCGCTCGGCTTCGCGATCATCGATGCCGATCTCGCTCAGCGTATGTGGAATGCCAATCTGCTCGCGCAGCGTCAGCAGCCAGTCCATCACCCCGGAGAAGCCGGGCGACGGCAACCGCAGGTAAACCGCCAGATCGTCCATTTGCGTCTGCAGCACCGAACGATTGGCCTCCAGCACATAGGGCAGCAGGATTGCGTTGAGCAAGCCGTGATGCTGATCGTAGAGCGCCCCAAGGCTCTGGGCGATCGCGTGTACGCCGCCCAGACCGCGCTGAAATGCAGCAGCGCCAAGGCTGGAGGCCACCAGCATCTGCTGCCGCGCCTCAAGGTCCTGCCCGTCGGCGACGACACGCGGTAGAAACGCCTTGATCATCTGCATGCCCTTGACCGAAACCGCTTCGGCCATCGGGTGCCAGGCCGGCGAACACCAGGACTCCATGCAGTGGGTCAAGGCATCGGCGCCGGTGGCGGCGGTCAGGTGCCTGGGCAGGTCGAGTGTCAGCGTGGCATCCAGAATCGCGATGCGCGGCATCATGCGAATGTGCAGGATGGTGCGTTTGACCTGAGCCTGTTCATCGGTAATCACTGACGCACGCCCGACTTCAGAGCCGGTCCCGGCCGTCGTCGGCAGCGCAATCACCGGCGCAATGCCAGCCGGATCGGCGTGCAGGTGGTTGTCGTTGATGTCTTCGAAATCCCATAACGGGCGGGTCTGGCCCGACATCAGCGCGACTGCCTTGGCAGCGTCCAGCGCCGAGCCGCCGCCAAACGCAATCACACCGTCGTAGCCACCGGTTCTATAAGCGTGCAGCCCCTCGGCGACGTTGGTGCCGGTCGGGTTGCCCTTGACCCGGTCAAACAGGCCGCAGTGGCCCAACTGACTGCGGCAGTCCTCTACGGCGCTGGCGATCATGTCGGTGCTGCCCAGAAAGCTGTCGGTGATCAGCAGCGGACGTTGTATGCCGGTCACCCTGCAGGCGTCGGCCAGTTCGTTGACGCGTCCTGCGCCTGCGCGGATGGAAGTCGGGTAGTGCCAGTCGTTGCGATGCATTCAAGTATTCCTTTACAGATGATTTCAGTGGATGAAGCCAGCAGGCAGCAAACCGATCAGCAGGCGCAGGCCGAAAGCGATCATGAAAAGGCCGGTGACGATGTCGATGGCCTTCTTCATGCGCTGATAGCGCGCCTGTACCGCAGGTATCGAAAACAGCGTGGCGAGCAGCACGAACCAGGAAATCGCCAGTACCGCGATGATCGACACACCTGCAGTGCGCACCCACATCGGCATGCCTGGCGTGGTCACGGTGGTGAACACGCTGGTGTAGAACGCCAGTGCCTTGGGATTGGTCAGGTTGGTCAGCAGACCGAACCGATAGGCACGGCTCAGACTGCCAATGCCCAGCGCAGCGATGTCCCTGGGTTTGGGCTGGCTGCCGGCACTGCGCAGGCTTTTGCTGCCGAGCCAGGTGAGGTAGGCACTGCCAAGCAATTGCAGGGTCGGTTGCAGCCATGGCAACTGTTGGAATACCAGCCCCAACCCGGTGGCGGCCAGCAAGGCCCAGAGAATGCTGCCCGAGGCCACGCCCAGCCCGGCACAGATACCCTGCTGCCGCGACTGGCTGAACGAGAGTTGGGTGATTACCAGAAAATTCGGACCGGGGCTGATGATCAGCACGATGAACGCGCCAGCGAGAGCGGTCAGCAAAGTGATTTCGTACATGGCAATAATTCCTTTTTAATTAATGGCTTGAATGGCTTTGTTCAACTGAAATGTGATGCCACTTGAAGTTGTGTTTGTCAGCGTATCCAGGCAGGACTCGACCGCCCGGCGCGCCTCGATCAGCGCGCGACAGCTCGGGTCAGGTGTCGGTAAGTAGTGGTTGTAGAACGTGCAGCCTTCCACGGCGGGCCCGAGAACCCATAGCCGCTGCTGCACCTCACCGTCGCGACCGATTGCGCGGCCCGCTGCGTCGGTGTCGATGCCATCGGCAGGCCAGGCATGGGCGGCGCGAATCAGCCCGCGCTCGCGCAGATCGTTGATCAACCCCTGACGACTGCCCGACACGCCGCTGTGGGCAACGCGGGCAGACAGGCAGTTATGCGGCTCCTGCACGTCACTCATCGGCGGCAAGAGCGTCACGACCCCGGCTTCGATCAGCGCCAGCAGGTCCTCATGGCGTTCCTTCTGCGGCCCACCGACCAGACGATTGCTCAGCCCCGCCCATACGCCATAGAACTCCCGCGTCGAGGATTCAGTCAGGCCGTTGCGATCAGCGACCAGACGCAACAGGTCGCGATAATCGCGCCAGACCTCCAGCGCCTGACAGATCGGGCTGTGCGCGGTGCCCAGCCGACTCAGGGCCAGGTCACGTTTGATCCAGTCGACAAACCACGGTCCATACGAGTCTTCGGCGCCAGACCAGGTCTGAGTGCTCAGCCAGTGCTCAGGATCGAATGCACCCCATTGCTCTGCCAGACGGGCAAACACTGCCGATCTGGTGATGGACTCGCGCAGCAGGCGCTGAACAGAGTCCAATCGCCCAGGCGCCTCCATCCGGACCCTGGCCTGATAAAACACGGCACACATCTCATCCTTGATCAGGGGCAGCACATCGGCGCGAAAGTCGAGCCGCCCGCCTTCCCTCTGCTCGCGCAAACGGGCTATGGCATCGGCCGTAAAAAACAGCCTTGGCAACGGGGCGTGACGGCAGGCATGCCATTGCGGCCTGGCATGAAACGGCAATCCGCTACGCGAATGCATCAGCACCCTGGGCTCGCGTCCGGACGGCAGGTAGCGCCAGCCGGCAAAGCCACCATCGCGCACGTAGCGCCCGCCGCGCCCCTCAGTCAGATGGGCCAGCGTGTCCATGGCCGTGAGTCCCAGGCCTTCGATGACCACGCAATCGCCGACGTCCTGCTGCGCGGGGTTTTCAGGTGCGTGTCCGCTGGTGAGGAATACGCCGTCGACATCCATTACCACGCTGCCGGTGCGCAGCCGGAAACCCGGCGTTTGTGACCTTGGCTGGCCGCTCAGCACCTGCTCGGCGTGGTGACGCACCTGTACATGCGCCGGGCAGCGTTGCAGCAGGAAACGGTAACTGTCCTGCAAATAGCGCCCGAGCAATGCACGCGGCACGAAGTCGCCAAATGCCACCGCTCTGCCCTGCCCGTCCAGGCTGACATGACCGCGCGCGTCCAGGCGTACATCCTCACGGCTGCACCATTGCAAAAAGGTCGGGCCTGGCGGTTCGCACGCCGGGAATGCCGAAGAAAACGCTGACAATTGACCAGCCATGGTGTTGAGCATCAGGTAATCCGGCTGCTGCGCAAGGTGCAGCCCGCTGCCCGGCGGCTGCGGATCGAACACCTCGATACGCAGCGGTTGCTGCACGTCTTGGCGACTCATGCCGATCAACTGCTCCAGAATGCTCAACCCGCGTGAGCCCATGCCGATAATGGCGAAGGTATGCGTGTGCATGGCCATCACCAGCGCGCCGATTCAAAGAAGAACTGCGGCACCGGCAAAGCGCTGCCCTCGGCCACCGCCTGGCGATACACCCGCTGCCCCACGGCGAGGTCCAGCACGCCGAGCCCGAACGGCGAAAAGATCGAAGCCTTGTCCGGACTCAGCTCCACTTGCCCGGTCATCAGCTGTGCCAGCGTCCCGGTAATGAACGAGCGATGCTGATACTGCTGCACGGCAAGGTCAGGCGAGGTCTGAGCCTTGAGACAGTGTTCGACGTCATCGAGGATGTTGTTGGCCTGGGCAATGACCTCCGGACCCAGATCGCGCAACGAGATGTTCAGCACCAGTTGCCCCGGCTGAAACACCGGTTCCAGTACATAAGGGCTTGGCGCGGTAGTGGCGAACACCACCACATCGGCTTGCAGGCACGTCACCAGGTCACTCGGCTCGCTGTGCAGTCCATGGCGACTGGCAGCATGCCCGACCAGCGCCAGCGCCGAGTCATGGTGCTGATCGAAGACGCTGACGGCCTCCATCGTCCAGCCATCGCTGACGAACATGTCAAGGATGGTGCGGGCAATGAAACCGGCACCGATGAACGACATTCGTCCGACATGACGCTGCTGGCGGTTCATCCAGCGTGCCCCAAGCACCGCCGAGGCTGCCGTGCGCATGGCGCTGATGCGCGAGGCTTCCAGACAGGCAAAGGCATAGCCGGTCAGTGGATCGTTGAGGATCAGCACTGCCGAGGCGCGCTGCAGGCCCGTGTCGATATTGCCCGGAAAGCTGGAAATCCATTTGATGCCACTGACCGGCTGCTCGCCCGACAGGCTGGCGGGCAAGGCAATGATGCGATTGGCCGGTGCTTGCGCAAAGCGCAGAAAGTAACTGTCGGGATTGATGGTCTGGCCAGCCTCATGGGCCAGATACGCCGTCTGAACATCATCGATACAGGCCAGCGGGTCTGCCGCCAGCAGGCGTGCAACCACCTCACCGTCGACCACATGGAAAGCCGACTGCTTCAGCCGCTCGGCGGCCAGCCAGAAGGTTGAACTCTGCTCCCGCGCAAGCGCGCTTGCACCCGAAGGCGCTGCGACTGAACCGCCGTCTTCGCGAGCAAACTCGGTCCCAGAACGCGTCGCGTGCGCGCGCACGACATTTACACACCTATTCTGTGGGAGCGAGCTTGCTCGCGAAGGCGTTTTCACGCTTCCCGGAGATGTTACAGCCTCTGATGAGGAAAGATCCGCCAAGGTCATGCTCAGCACTTCATGGCCAAAACGCTGCTCGACCCACTGATCATCGTAAAGAGTATCCAGGTAGCGCTCGCCCCAGTCCGGCGATAACGCCACGACCACTGAACCGGGCTCGATGCGCTCGCGCCAGGCATGCACCGCAGCGATCACCGTTGCGGTGGACCCGCCGACCAGCAGGCCCTTGCTGCGCGCCAGGATTCTGCACATGGCGACGGTACGGGATTCCGGGACCATTTCCAGCGCGTAAATACCATCAGCCTTGAAGATTGGCGGATGCTGGCTGGTGCCCAGTCCCGGTATGAAGCGACGGCTGGCCGGAGTGCCAAAGGTCACCGAACCGACGCTGTCGACGGCAATGATTCTGGTGGTCGGGTGATGCCGCTGAAAATGCTGGACACAGCCCATCAGCGTGCCAGTGGTCCCGGCACCGACGAACACATAATCCACATGGCCGAAATGCTGGCTGATCGAACGCGCTGTGGTTAGCGCATGGGCACGCGGATTGGCCGCATTCTCGTATTGATTGAGCCAGACATAGCGCGGGTCGCTGGCCACTTTTTCACGAATCATCTCGATGCGCGTCCCGAGAAAGCCGCCGTTGGCGTCCGGGATTTCGACCTGGATGACCTCGGCGCCGTAGCTGCGCATCATGCGGATGTTGTGGCTGGAACTGTTGGGGTCGACCACGCAGGTAAACGGGATGCCCCGTTCAGCGCAGATCATCGCCAGCGCCACCCCGAGATTGCCCGATGAGGACTCGATCAGAATCGTGTCCGGGCCCAGCAGCCCTCGCGCCTGAAGGTCATTAATCAACCCCACGGCAGTCTTGAGCTTGATCGAGCCTGCCGGGTTGAGTGATTCCATTTTCAGGAAAAAATCGGCCCCCAGGCCAGTCACCTTGAGGAAGGTCTGATCGTGAACGATTTCGCAAAGAGAGTTGTACATGGGCTTCACTTCCACTGTGCCAGCAAGGGTTCGGCGGCCGGTGCTACAACCTCCTGAAGGGCCGTGGCGATACGCTCGGCGCGCAACGCCATCAGTGAAAACGACTGACTGTCACTGATTCCGTGACTGCGTTCGGAAAGACCGTTGACCCAGATATTCACGTCACACTCGCCTTGAGTGGCGACCCGATAATCCCGATCGATGAGCAGCCCCCCGTCGACATCGGCCTGCAGCCATGGCTGCAAACCACTCAACAACGGGGGTATCAGGTAGTGCTGATACCCGGTGCCGAGCACCACGGCGTCGACCTCCAGCACCTGAGTGCGCTGGCTGAACGTGTCGGTCAGCTCGACCCGGTAGCCCTCGGCGACGGGCTCGATGGCGCTGATCACGCTGTAGGCGTAGGTCTGCAGGCGCTTGCGACCAGCGATGGCGTCTTCGTAGATCAACGAAAACAGCTTCTGGCTTTCGTCCGGATCAATCCCTGCGTAATTGGTCGAGCGGCTCCAGTCGAGAAAACGCTGCCGCGCGGCGGGGTCCAGGCTATGGAAATAATCGACGTGATCCGGAGCGAATACCCGGTTGGGGAACTGGCCCAACTGGGTGAGTTTGAAACCAGCCGAGCGATGCACTGAATGCACCTTGATGTTGGGGTCGCGGCTGACCAGTTCCAGCACCGATTCACTGGCGCTCTGCCCCGAACCGAGCACCAGCCAGCGCTTGGGCAACTGCTCGCCAAAGGCTTGCAGGCGGCTCAGAAACTGCGACGTGTGAAACAGCGTCGGGCCGATCAGCGCCTGGAACGCGTGCGGAATACGCGGCGCACTGCCGCTGGACAGCACGACATTGCGCGTCGTGAAGCTGGTATCCGGCGTGCATACGCGTAGTTCATGCAGGCGTCCGTGACGCAGCACCGGGTCAATGCCTGTGACCGGCGTGTTGAAGCAGGTCTGACTGTCCACCTGTGCGGCGACCCAGGCCAGATAGTCCGACCATTCATGGCGACTGGCCGGGCGGCCCAGCAGGCCGAAATCGAACATTCGCCCGTGTTCCTTGAGGTACATGGCGAACGAGAAGCGGCTGCGTGGATTACGCGGGGTCACCAGATCGCGAAATACGTGATGGTTGATGTCCGTTCCGGCCAGCAGCAGTTCGCGATGCCATTGGCTGTCCTGCGCGGCCTCCAGATAGCGAACGGACAGCGCGCCCAGCGGGTCATTGGCCTCCCGCGCATCGGCAAACGCGCAGGCCAGCGCGATGCCGGCCGGACCGAAGCCGATACAGACGGCGTCCGAATGCAAGGTGTGTGGTGTCGAGTTACCCATGAAGTTCCTGTCCTTAGAGTTGGTGTAAAGCGGTGTTTTGGGTGCTATGAGGTGATGCGGCTCAGCCCGGTGGGGCCTGGCGTCCAGAGGCAGGTCGTCGCGTTGCGCAGCTCGCCCTGATCGAAGCTGACCGCGCCCAGCGGTGTGTTGAAGGTGCTGTGCCGAAACGCTTCCGGCAGTTGAAGGGCGCGAAGACCGCCGCGGGCCACCTCGGCCAGCACGTAAAGCATCAGCAGGCTTTCGCGAAAGTAAGTCTGCGGTTCGGCAGCGAACAGTGACCGGTGCAGTGCCTGGGCCTGACAGCAATGTCCGGCGTTGTCGGGGGCTCCGAAGCCGATCACGAAGGTGTTACTGTCGTGCGCTGCGGCGCGCCCCAGATACGGCGAGGCAGCGTCGTCGGTCAGCACCAGCGGTCGCGTACTGCCCGCTTGCCGCCGCGCTTGCCAGCGCTCGCGACTGGGTTTGAGGCGTCCGGCAAACACCTCGACATCGGCCTGGTCGAGCTCGTCGACACGTTGCAAACCGGCACTGGCCAGTGCCGCGCTGATGGCGAAGCACAAGGCCCGACCGTGAGCACTGTCGTCGGCCTGAACATGCACGCGCGGCCACTGACGAGTCGCCAGCCAGCTGACCAGCTCCGCCGCCAGTTGTCGGTCAGAGGGGCAGAAACGAAAGACGTTGTCATGCTCCAGAGTCAGGCAATCGATCGTCGCCGCGGGGGTCAGCAGGGCAATGCCGGCGTGTCGATACAGCGGCGCGGCAGCGACGGCGGCATCCGAAGAGAAATGACCGATGACCAGATCGGCCTTCCAGTCGACCATTTGCCGGGCCACATCGGCACCGCGAACGGCATCGGCAGCGTCGTCGAGAAAGTGCCACTGCACCCGCTCGAGCCCCGGCATGCCATTGCGCGCCACCGCCAGCGCCCTCAATAAGGTCCGTGCATGCGGCGTGTCGTCGGGGTCGAACAGAGCGCTGACCCCGACTCGCAAGCCCGGCAGGCGCGATTCGATCGAAGACGTCATGACTGCACGCTCGCCAGCGCGAGGCCTTGGACTGAAAAGCCCGGCATCGCCCTGCCTGGCGACAATGCCGACCAGCCAGAGCAAGCGCGGTCAGCTCCGGCCAGATGCCTGCGCAGTTGCTCGACCGCAATGTGCGCCACGCCGGGCGCAAACTTGAAGCCCAGCCCGGACATGCCTGCGGCCAGATACACCGGGCTGCGCTCGGCGCAGAACCCCAGCATCGGCCGACCGTCGGCGCTGTAGCTGTCGAAACCGGGCAACACATCGAGCACGTGCGGCTTGCCGACCGAGGCGCACAACTGGGCGACGCGCTTGCAGGCGTCCTCGGCATGCCGTGCGTCAGACTGCGCAAGGTGCTCGGGCCACAGGCCGCTATCACGCGCGCCACAGCCGGTCTGCACGATATGCCGAGTCAGCGGTATGCCGTAGCTCTGGCTCACCGCATCAATCACCGGCATTGACCAGTCGCCTTCGGTCAGCACCCGGGCCAGGGGAATCGAGCGTGCTTCCAGCCCCGAGTGCGGCACCAGGTGCTGGCTCCAGGCACCGGCAGCGACCACCACGGCGCGGCAACGCAGCGTGGCGCTGCCCAGGTCGATGTGCACAAGGTCGGGCGCACGGCAGTCGATGGACTTGATCTCGCGATGCTCCAGCAGCAAGCCCTGCTGGCGTACTGACTGACACAGCGCGGCGACGGCCTGGCGCACATTGCCGACGCAGGCGCGCGGCTCGAACAGGTTGACGCGTTCCAGCGTCGGACAGTGCGGGTAGCGCTGGCCATCGAGCTCGTGACCTGACAGCAGGCGCATCGGGTAGCGTTCGCTGCCGTACTGGTCGATGGCGCGGTGCAGGTTATCCAGCTGGTCCGTAGCCGCCCGGTAAATCACCCCGGTACGCCGCAACGCAGTGGCGTAAGTGCTCGCAAAAACCCCGTCGTTCATCAGGCTGATGGAATAGGCCGCCAGCTCCATCAGCAACGGATCGCTGTCATACAGACGAACCAGGCCACCGGAATAACCGCTTGCGCCCAGGCCGCCGGCTGCGCCCTTGTCGATCAGCGCGACCGACACACCGGCGCTGCACAGCTTCGCCGCGATACTGGCGCCGGTGATCCCCGCGCCAATGACCGCTATCTCATAATCGATGAGCATTGTCGTGAATCCGTTCAGATGGAGTATTCAGCGGCCGGGCCGTTCATCAGCGTGGCGTGGACGCGGGCCTCGGGCAGTCCGAACGCGCTGATGATCTGCGCTGACATGTCCGGAATCAGCGCCTTGCCAAGCACCGCGATGAATGCCGCCAGATGGCTGACCGGACGACCTTCGGCCAAACGCGCGCGAGTGATGGCGATTACGTCCAGCAGCACCTGGGCCATGCGTTTCATCGAAAACTGCGCAGGCTCCGAGGCTTTGCTCCATTGCAAGCGCAGCGCTTCCAGGAGTCCGGCGTCTGCCCCGCAGAGGCCGCTCCACCAGTGGTCGTCACGATTACTTCCAGCGTCCAGCAAGGCCGGGAAAAACTCGCTGAACACCTCTGTCCGCCATGCGAGGAACTGCGCCAGGCGGAAATCACCTTCGCTTTCTTCCGGCGCGATACTCGCCAGATACAGGCGCGCACTGTCGGCGCAGGCTTCACGGGCCAGGTCACCGACCCAGATCGCGTGGTTGCGGCTGGTCGACAGGTTCAGGCCGTCCAGCTTGAGAAACTGATTGGGCATGAAGCGCTGGCGGACCTTGATGTCGCGCAGCGCCGACAGTTGTGCCGGGTAGACGATGGCGTGGCTGAACACACAGTCAAAGCCGAGAAAGTGCACCAGCGTGCCCTGCCCCGACTGCCAGTACTGACGAAACAGCTCCGGACGCCCGACGCTGTCGGCGTACTCCCGAAATGCCGCCATATAGCCTGCCAGCCCCATGAACCAGGTGTGCACCCGGCACGAGCCGTCGGCCTGCAGGTCGAGCCCGCCGTCGCCTGGACGCGTGACGCCCCAGTCATGCAAGTGCTCCAGGCTGTCGCGCAACCAGCTGTCGAGCGGCTTGCGCCATGACTGGCCCAGCAGGCGGTCACGCAACTGCGGCTTGAACCCGGCCAGTTTCAGAAACGCGCGATGGACGGTTTTCCATTGCGAGGGCTGACCGCAGAGCTTGCAGCGCAAGTCCGTCATCAGCTCGGCGTCAGGGGCCTGAGCACAGTTCTCGCACTGACTGGCGTCGGACTCGGCACCGCAGTAATTGCAGTTGCCCCGGGCAAAGGCCTCGTAGCCCCAGACGTCGCAATCAGGGCAATACGGCTCGCTGGAATCCCGACATTCGATTGCGCCGGCATCACGCAACGCACTGAACACCTCACCCACCGCTTCGGCGAACCACGCATTGTCGTGCGGGCGCATCCAGTTGTCGGGCTGTATGTTGATGGCCGTCAGAGAAGCTTCGATAAGGTCGGAATTGCACCTGGCCAGCTCGACCGGGTCGACGCCCTGCTCCAGTCCTTTGCGCAGCATGTAGGACTGGTAGTCGTCGGAGTAGGACACCAGCACACACTCGTGGCCGCGCTGGCGCTGCACCCGGGTAAACACATCAGCGGCCAGAAACGGCCCGGCGATATGGCCTATGTGCAAATCGCCGTTGGGGGTCGGTGGCGTGATGGTGACGATGAACTTACTCATCGAGGCACCCCGTGGTCTCGCTGTGCTGCGCCACGAACGCGTTGACGTAGTTCATGTCCCACCAGACCACATAAAAGTGGAAGTCCTCGGCGGAGTCGTTGATGACGTAATGGTTGGTGTGTTTCGGAATGGCGGCGATATCGCCGACGCTGAAATCCATCTCCCTGTCACCGACAACCAGACGCGCACTGCCCTTGATGGCGATGAAGATTTCCTGATCGATTTGTGTGTGTGCTTCGCTGCAGGTGCCCGGACGGACCACGCACCAGCCGCCAGCAAACGGCATCGGATAGCCTTCCCACGGCAGCAGGCGGCTGCCATCCAGACCGTACTCCTGTACCAACGAGTCGAATCGGGTTTTACGGTGTATATCGAACTTTTCCATGCTCAGTCCCGTACGTTTCAAGTGCGGCAAAGCATGAAATTGTTGCCAATTGTTGGCTATCCGATTGCCGGATACCTCAGGGTCGAACTATCCACTTTTTGGATGGCAATCCGCAGGCAGGCCCACCGTCCTATTTTTTTTGACAATGACGGCTATCGATAACGCTGATAACTGAATCGGGAGCGGCGGTGTTAACGTTGCCGGCGATGAACGAACATTTCTCCCGGCCCCGCGAATCCGCGTCGCGATGCCGGTGAATCTCTGCTCTGCTTCATCACTCCTTTGGTTAGATCTTTTAAGCCACCCCGTTTACGCGAGGTGGCTTTTTTTTTGCTCAAAGGTCGAACCCGTCCACAACGTTGCGCCGCTCGTTGTCACTGCGCATGTCGTAACTGGCGGTGGTCGAGATGTGCGTGTGGTGCGCGAGCTTCTGGGCAATCGACAGATCGAACTCTTCGATCACCCGGGTGATGAACGAACGTCGAAAATCGTGGGGCATGATGTTCACGCCCACTTGCCGCCCGCGCTGCTTGGCGATGAAGTAAATGGCATGTTTGGTGATTCTGTCGCGGGTGATATGGCTGCCACGGCGGATCCGGTTGAACAGGAACGGGTCATCGCCCTGCCCCGGCGGGAGGCACGACCGGCGCAACGCCAGCCAGTCGTTCAGCGCCTTGAAGGCCCATTCGGGGGCGTACTTGATCAGTTGCTTGTTGCCTTTGCCCAGCACCCGCAGGCTGCGCTCGGCGAAATCGATCTGGGAAAGGTCGAGGTTGACCGACTCGGACTTGCGCATCCCCGAGCCATACAGAATGGCAATGATCGCGGCATCGCGACGCCCTTGCGGCCTGGGGTCGGCAGCACAGGCTTCCATCAGCTCGCGAATTAGCGTGCGACGGATGTTGCGGCCCTTGACCAATCGCGTGCCGCTGACCGGTTTGATCGAGCGGATTTTCAACAACTGATCGTGGCTGATCAGGTCGTGCCGCCAGGCTTCGTTCATCACCCCGCGAATAGCGTTCACATACAGCGAGGTGGTATTGGGCGCATAGTCATCCTGACGCAGCGTTGCGACCAGCGCGGTAACGTGGCCAGGTTGCAGGGTGTGCCAGGGAATATCATGAATATCGACGTCAGCCATGCCCAGCCGGTCTGCCGCATCCTGCAGAACGTAGGTCATGGTCAGGCGGCTTGAAGGTGCCAGGCGGTCGAGGTAGAGGCGCAGCGGCTTGTTGACGTCGGGCAGCGAAGGCTGGCTGACAATACGTGCGTCCTGGTCGGTGTGAGGGTCGTGCGGCATAGGGAGCGACGCCTTTTCTGGTGCAAGCGCGTGCCAACAGCCACGGCGCTTTTCATTCGTATTCAGGCGACCGACTTTAGCACGGGGGCTCTGGCGCGACACCTGCGCTGCAGCGCCGTCAGGCAACGCCCGGTAACATCGTGGTGTTTGAACAACGTGTCGCTTGAGATAGCCTTTGCCGTCCTTTCCGCCACCGAAGGTCGGCGCGTACCTTGATTCCGTCCTCTACCAGCAAAACAAGTGGTCGTCGTGAAGCGGCGGCCAGTTTCTGGTTGCTGACTTACCAGCTCAGTCAGCGCAGCGAAGCCGAACGCCTGACGAACATTCAGGCGGGTTTTGCGCCGCGCTGGATCCGTGCAGTGCGGGACGCGCTGGCCCTTGGTCCCCGGCAAATGGAAGCGCTGTTCAACGCATCGATTTCAACCCTCGAACGGCGCCAGCGCCAGCAGCAGTCACTGGACCTGGTGGCCTCCGAACGCCTGGACCGTGTGGCGATGATTGCCAGCCACGCTCTGCAGGTGTTTGCAACGCCCGAGCGTGCCGGCCAATGGCTGGTTACGCGCAACACGTCACTCGGCGGTCGCACGCCGTTGCAATTATGCGAAACCGGGCTCGGCACGACGCAAGTGCATCGCGCACTGGTCGCACTCGAGTGTGCCAGTGCTGACGCGCCGTGATTCACTCAGCGTGCAGTATCCACCACGATCCGCCCACGAACCTGCCCTGCAATCAATTGCGGCGCGAGGTCGATCACCTCGCTCAGGCCGACTTCACGGCTGATCAGCGGCAGCAACGACATGTCCAGGTCGCTCGCGAGCCTCGACCAGGCTTCCAGCCGGTCCGCGCGCGGGCGGGTCACGCTGTCGATACCCGCCAGCGTGACACCGCGCAGAATGAACGGCGCAACCGAACCCGGAAACTCCATGCCCTGCGCCAGACCACAGGCCGCCACCACGCCGCGATAACGAATACCGGCGCACACATTGGCCAGTGTATGGCTGCCGACAGAGTCGACTGCCGCCGCCCATTGCTCCTTGGCCAGCGGTCGCCCAGGCTGCGAGAGGGTTTGCCGGTCAATGATCTGTGCCGCGCCGAGTTGCTGCAGGTACTCGCTTTCCGAAGCCCGCCCGGTGGAGGCAATGACCCGATAGCCGAGCCTGGCGAGGATGGCGATGGCAAAGCTGCCGACCCCACCATTGGCGCCGGTGACCAGCACATCGCCATGGTCTGGCGTCAAACCGTGCTTTTCCAGTGCCAGGACACTGAGCATCGCGGTGTAGCCCGCCGTGCCGATGGCCATTGCCTGTGCCGGCGTGAAGGCCTGCGGCAGAGGAATGAGCCATTCGCTCTTGAGCCGGGCCTTCTGCGCCAGGCCGCCCCAATGCCCTTCGCCGACCCCCCAGCCATTGAGCAGAACCTTGTCCCCGACCTTGAACTCAGGGGTATCGCTGGCTTCAACCGTACCGGCCAGGTCAATACCCGGCACCATTGGAAAGCTGCGCACGATCGGGCTCTGACCCGTGATCGCCAGCGCGTCCTTGTAATTGAGCGTGCTGTGCGACACGTCGATCGTCACGTCGCCCGTGGGCAGCCGCGCTTCGTCGATGTCGGTCAGATTGACGTGGTAGCCCGCCTCATCCTTATCGATCAAGATGCCCTTGAACATATGCGCCTCCAATTTAGACTGATCGTCTTTAAATAGCCCTGAAGAGAAATCATTGCGGCAAACCACGAAGGTAGCCGGCAATGAACGTGTTCAATGGTGTAGCGCTTTTGACCAGCCGGGCGCGCAGCACTGCGCCTTCCCAGCCGATCCAGAAAAACGCGGCCAGCTCATCGCAATCAGCGTCTGCAGCCAATTCGCCCATTGATTGCGCAGACCTCAGACAGCCCGCCAGCTTTGACTGCCAGTCCAGCAGCGTCTGTTCCAGTACCTCTCGAAATCCGTCCGGCAAGAGACTGATTTCCTGGCCCAGATTGCCGACCATGCAACCGCGTCGGTAGTCGTGTCGCGCCATACCGCCCTTGGCGCTCTGCACAAAGCCGACCAGTCGTTCCAGTGGCGAAAGCGCCTCATCCAGCAGCCAGCGGTCCAGCCGCTGTGCGAAATAGCGCGCGTACTCATCCAGCACCGCCCGGCCGAAGGCTTCCTTACTGGGGAAATAGTGATAGAAGGAGCCTTTGGGAATGCCGACTTCCTTGAGGATGTAATCCAGCCCCGTGGCCGAAAAGCTCTGTTCGGTGAGCACTTCCAGACCGCGGCGCAACAGCGCCTCGCGGGTCTCGAGGTTATCGCGATCAACCTTCGGCGGCCGGCCGGGACGCCGGGGCCTGGCGAGTGAGGGAGTGGGTAGTGGGCTAGTTGGCTGAGTCATGCCTGAATAGTAGACCGATCGTTTTTTATGTCAACCGAATGGCCCTGTCGGCTTGTCGACGCTCGCCGTTGCGTTTGCCATTCACACCATTCTCGCGCTCAATGAGCGTTTGCCGAATGCCTGCCGGAGAATCCCATGAGCCAATGGCCAGATAGCCGCATCATTGACCTGTTCGCCATCGAACTGCCCCTGTTGCAAGCCCCCATGGCGGGCGCCAGCGGATCGCAGATGGCCATTGCTGTGGCTCAGGCTGGCGGCTTGGGGGCATTGCCCTGCGCCATGCTCACCCCTGAGAAAATCGATCAGGAAGTGGCGACGTTCAGACAGCAGACCGGCAACGCCCCGCTGAACCTGAATTTCTTCTGCCATCAGCCTCCGGCCGACGATGCCGAGCGTGCTGAACGCTGGAAGCAGTCGCTCAAGCCGTATTACGAGGAACTGGGTGCCGATTTCGATGCGCCAACACCTGTCTCCAACCGCGCGCCTTTCGACAGTGACAGTTGCACGCTGATCGAACGATTGAGGCCGGAAGTGGTGAGTTTCCATTTCGGCCTTCCGCAGCCATCGTTACTGGATCGGGTCCGGGCCACCGGTGCGAAGATCATCTCGTCAGCCACCACAGTCGAGGAAGCGATCTGGCTGGAGCGACGCGGCTGCGATGCGGTCATTGCCATGGGCTATGAAGCAGGCGGCCATCGGGGGCTGTTTCTCAGCGATCAACTGCACACACAGGTCGGCACCTTTGCGCTGGTGCCGCAAATCGCTGACGCGACAAGCATCCCGGTCATCGCCGCAGGTGGCATTGCAGACGGTCGCGGGGTCGCAGCAGCATTTGTCCTGGGCGCTTCGGCGGTACAGGTCGGAACCGCGTATCTATTCTGCCCGGAAGCCAGCGTCAGCGCCCTGCATCGACAGGCGCTATACGATGCCTCGGGCAGCCAGACCGCTCTGACCAACCTCTTCACCGGGCGCCCGGCGCGAGGCATCGTCAACCGGATCATGCGCGAGGCAGGCCCCATCAGCCCGCTCGCCCCGGCATTTCCGTTGGCGGGCGGTGCCTTGATGCCGCTGCGCGCGCAGGCGGAAAAACTGGGCAGCAGTGACTTTGTGAACCTCTGGGCAGGCCAGGCAGTCGGTATCAAACATCAGCTGGGGGCCACCGAACTGACGCGGCAACTGGCTGAAAACGCGCTGAAAATTCTGTCTCCGCAATAAAACAGTGCTTTCAGAACAACAGGCTGACGCTATATATTTATCTATATAGCGAAACGCCCTTATCTCGATGGCGTGCGTTTTCATTATCAAGGAGCTGTTTCATGCGAACGACCACGCTGCGCGCCATTCTCAAGTTCTCCGTGCTGGCCTTTGCCGCCTCTGCTGCAGCCCATGCGTCTGCCGACGAAGTGCAGGTCGCCGTGGCGGCCAATTTCACCGCGCCGATCCAGGCGATAGCCACTGACTTCGAGAAGGACACCGGCCACAAGCTGGTCGCTGCGTTTGGCGCTACCGGTCAGATCTATACGCAGATCAAAAATGGCGCGCCGTTCGAGGTGTTCCTCTCGGCTGACGACACGACACCCGCAAAACTCGAGCAGGAAGGCGACACCGTCAAGGGGTCGCGTTTCACCTACGCGGTGGGAACGCTGGCGCTGTGGTCAGCCAAGGATGGTTATGTCGACAGCAAGGGCCAGGTGCTCAAGGCCAATCAGTATCAACACTTGTCCATCGCCAACCCCAAAACCGCTCCCTATGGCCTGGCAGCAACCCAGGTGCTGAGCAAACTGGGCCTGACCGAAGCCACCAAAGCCAAGATCGTCGAAGGTCAGAGCATTACCCAGGCCTACCAGTTCGTGTCCACCGGCAATGCCGAGCTGGGTTTCGTGGCCCTGTCGCAGGTCTACAAGGATGGCAAGTTGACCAGCGGCTCGGCCTGGATCGTACCGGATGACCTGCATGACCCGATCAAGCAGGACGCGGTCATCCTTAACAAAGGCAAGGACAGCGCCGCTGCCAAGGCGCTGGTCGAGTACCTCAAGGGCCCGAAAGCCGCCGCGATCATCAAGTCCTTCGGATACCAGCTGTAAATGCCGCTGGGGAGTGCCGACATCGCGGCGATCTGGCTGACGCTGAAACTGGCGTCGCTGACCACCGTTATCCTGCTGATTATCGGCACGCCCATCGCGCTGTGGCTGGCGCGCACTGATTCATGGCTGAAGGGGCCGATTGGCGCAGTGGTCGCCCTGCCCCTGGTGCTGCCGCCAACCGTTATCGGTTTTTACCTGTTGCTGCTGCTCGGGCCTAACGGTGCGGTGGGTCAGCTTACCCAAAGCTTGGGGATGGGCACCCTGACTTTCAGCTTTGCCGGGCTGGTGATTGGCTCGGTTCTGTACTCGATGCCTTTCGTCGTGCAGCCGCTGCAGAACGCGTTTGCAGCGATCGGCACCCGCCCTCTGGAGGTCGCATCCACCTTGCGGGCCGGCCCTTGGGACACTTTTTTCCACGTGATTCTGCCACTGGCAAAGCCGGGGTTTATCACCGCGGCGATCCTCGGGTTCGCGCACACGGTCGGCGAGTTCGGTGTGGTGCTGATGATCGGCGGCAACATTCCCGAGAAAACCCGTGTGGTGTCAGTGCAAATCTTCGATCACGTCGAATCCATGGAGTACCTGCAAGCGCACTGGCTGGCCGGCGCGATGCTGGTCTTTTCCTTTCTGGTGCTGCTGGCGTTGTATTCCAGCGGCAAATCCAAAACGGCATGGAGCTGAGTCATGGCGTCGCCGATAGAAGTCCGCCTGCAAATGGCCTACCCGGATTTCACCGTCCGTACCGACCTGAGACTGCCGGGTTCGGGCATTACCGCGCTGTTCGGGCCTTCCGGCTCGGGCAAGACGACTTGCCTGCGCTGCATCGCCGGCCTGGAAAAAGCCGATCAGGGCTTCATCCGCGTTCACGATGAAGTCTGGCAGGACACTGAAAAAGGTATTTTCCTGGCTCCGCACAAGCGGGCGATCGGCTACGTGTTTCAGGAAGCCAGCCTGTTCCCGCATCTGTCGGTACGGGACAATCTGGAGTTCGGGATGAAACGTATCCCGCGCCAGCAGCGCCGCATTCAACTGCCGCAGGCCAGCGAATTGCTCGGCATCGATCACCTGCTAGAACGCAGCCCGGACAAGCTGTCCGGTGGCGAGCGCCAGCGCGTAGGCATCGCACGCGCGCTGCTGACCAGCCCGCGGCTGATGCTGCTCGATGAGCCGCTGGCGGCGCTGGACACCCGGCGCAAAAGTGAAATTCTGCCGTACCTGGAGCGCCTGCACCGGGAGCTGGACATCCCCATGCTGTACGTCAGCCACGCTCAGGATGAAGTCGCACGCCTGGCGGACCACTTGGTACTGCTCGACGCAGGCAACGTGCTGGCCAGCGGTCCGATCCACGAAACCCTGGCGCGGCTGGACCTGCCTCTGGCGATGGGCAGTGATGCGGGGGTGGTCATCGAAGGCACGGTCAGCGCCTATGATCACCATTACCAGTTGCTCACCGTGACGCTGCCCGACAGCAAACTGAGCATGCGCGTCGCCCACGTGCAGATGCAGGTCGGCACCCTGCTGCGCATCAAGGTCCAGGCCCGGGACGTCAGCCTCAACCTGCAACCCGATTACCAGAGCAGCATCCTCAACCGCTTGCCGGTCACGGTGATCGAGGAAGCGCTGGCCGACAATTCGGCGCACGTCCTGGTCAAGCTGGACGCGGGCGGCACGCCGCTGCTCGCGCGCATCACTCGCTATTCCAGCGACCAACTGAACCTGCACAGAGGCCAGTCGCTCTGGGCGCAGATCAAGGCGGTCGCGGTGCTGGCCTGACCTTTCGAAAAAAACTGCCACGCAGCAAATAGACGGCACCACCGTAAAAGGCCGAGGTCAGTGTTTTTAACTGCCTTTGGAACTTAGCCATGCCTGACTCGACTGCCATCAGCCAGCCCGCCAGTGAACTGCATTACGTAGACGACACTCAACCGGGCCTTACACGCAAGGTACTGCGCGGCAAATTCGCGTACTTCGACACTAACGGTCAGCGCATCAAGGACGAGTCGGAGATCAAGCGCATCAACGCTCTGGCAGTGCCGCCCGCCTACACCGACGTGTGGATCTGTGCCGACCCGTTGGGTCACCTGCAAGCCACTGGCCGCGACGCCCGCGGGCGCAAACAGTATCGCTACCACCCGCGCTGGCGCGAAATACGTGATCAGGACAAATACTCGCGGCTGATCGAGTTCGGCCATGCGCTGCCCAAAGTGCGCAAGCAGATCGAAGCACAGCTCGCCCAGCCGGGCATGGGCCGGGAAAAAGTCATGGCGACGGTCATTTCATTGCTGGACGCCACTCTGATCCGCATCGGCAACAGCCAGTACGCCAAGGAAAACCGTTCGTACGGCCTGACCACCCTGCGCAATAAACACGTCGAGGTCAAAGGCGGTCAGATCCTCTTCGAATTCCGCGGCAAGAGCGGCGTCGAGCACAAGGTCAGCGTCAAGGATCGACGTCTGGCCAACGTGATCAAGCGCTGCATGGAGCTGCCCGGACAAAACCTCTTCCAGTACCTGGACGAAGACGGCGTGCGCCACGCAGTGACCTCATCCGATATCAATGCCTACCTGCAAAGCCTCACCGGCTCGGACTTCACGGCCAAGGACTACCGAACCTGGGCGGCCAGCGCGCTGGCGCTGGCAACGCTGCAAAAACTGCACTGGGAGCCAGAAGCCGACGCCAAACGGCACATCGTCGACATGGTCAAGGCAGTCTCGAAACAACTGGGCAATACCCCCGCCATCTGCCGAAAATGCTACATCCACCCTGCGGTTCTGGAGGGCTTCCTGCTCGGCAACCTGGCCAAACTCCCCCGCTCCCGACAACGCAAAGGCCTGCGCCTGGAAGAAGTCGCCCTGGCAAGCTACCTGCGAATACTGGCTGACAAGGTCGAGGCCGTGGTTAACGATGCGGTGGTGAAAGACAGCAAAGCCTGAGCCGCCCGACCACGGCATCAGCCTTTGCTGCAATAAAATTTCGTAGCCTCATGATTTGCCAAGCATTTCTGACAGACAAAAAAGCAGCGTCTTGCACCCTTCGAGACGCTTTGAAGCTTGCTTCATGGGGGCCGGGTGTATATATTCCCTGCTCTTGGCGCTACCGCCCCGATGGCGAAATTGGTAGACGCAAGGGACTTAAAATCCCTCGTCCTTTGGACGTGCCGGTTCGACCCCGGCTCGGGGCACCACATATATGAAGGGCTTACTGGGCATTTTGCCGGGTAGGCCCTTTTTGTTTTGGTGCGGAAAAATAGTCGTGGTCCGCAACTCCAAAAAACTCCTTTTCCGGCGCTCTGCCGACGAACACCACTCTCCAAATCTGAAGCACTCAAGCACTGCACGCCCTCACCGCGATTAGGGGTCACTCCACGTACGTCAAGTACACCAAAAAAGTTCATCGCCACCATGGTTCCATTCAGCGAGATTTCGAGGCAATAGCAGATACCAGGCACGGTCATGTAGATCCCGGCTCTAATGTCTACTTTTCCCTAAATACACTTGTGCAGATTCGATCGACAACAAATGCCATCGCGATCATCCAGCCGAGGAAAAATATTGTCCGTGTGTCGTGATCTATTCCAGGAATCTCGAATCCCAGCCATGCACCTGCGAACATCAGCGGCATAAACAAAGCAAGGGCAAGCAATCGTTCTAAAAGTCGACCCACACTTGAAACTCCACATAAAAAAACGTGGGTTGTTTTAAGCCTTTTCATGATGCAAAAAAAGCCCGGCGCTGAGGCCGGGCCTTCTGATCATCAATTTCTTCTCTGCGCAGGCCTTGTAGTATAAGCGGGGGTAATACGTCGCTGGACGCTTGCACCCTACCCTTCACATCCGTCGCCTCACTCTCCGAACGCGGCCACATCTTAAACAGAGCGGATCCAGGAGTCATCAAGGCGCAGAGCTTACACTGCTGGCCGAATGAGCCTTACTCACCAAAATCAACATCAAACGCCTGATAAAATGCTTTATCGGTTTCGGCGACGATCCAAGCAAGAAGAATGACATGATGTCCGTGTTTATCGCTGGGTAATGTTGCTTTTGTAATCTCTGCGGGCTGAAGCTCATCCCGGTGTTTATCAAAAGGACTCAACGGCGAGATATCGCTCCACATCAACCCGTCTTGACCGTCCGCTTTGAAGTGGTTATCACTGACGTAGTTCTTTCCCTGGAAGGCCTCCCGGCTAATGGGCTTGCTTTCATCCCAGCCGTCTTTGGTAATAAACCACCGGTAGCCGCGTGTGACATGTACGGCATGGTACGCCCATCTAACTTCAAACTCGTCTCCACCCGCAACGCTCAACCGAGGCCACTTTTCAGCCGTACCATGACCTTTTTGCGTTATTTCCTCAATGATCCCGACATCCGTCAGGTTCAAGCATTTACGCCGATCATCTTGCCCCCCGCTCAGTATGAGTCCGTCTGGTGGCGGGTTGGCAAGCGGCGGCGCTGACGCAGGCGGATCGAGATTAATAGGCTCATCGACGCCAGGGAAGTCGTGCGCAAGACCAAATGTCTCGCCTGGAAAGTTTTTGCCTCCTTCCATAGCGACCACCTCCCACTCCAGCAACAGCCCTTTGGATATGGCATAAGAACCACGGGATTCGGGACTGGTTACCATGCCGTGTCTGGGTTGTGCGCTATCAGATGTACTCATGTCCATATCCTCAATTATTGAATCAGGCATCCTTTGCCTGTTGCACAATTGAAGACCTGCTTTCATGAACGGAATAGCTAGCAGTTCAGCGAGTAGATTTTTCCGTAAAACCCTGAACCAAGGGTGCGGGAAGCTAACCAAGCCGGCCCGCTCGCCACTCCATACTCGGCAGCAGCGTTTCAGAGCATCACGTTAATGCGAAAGACGTTCTGCTCAGGGTCCAGCAGCACGGCCTGATACCAGTTGTAATAGGTCAGGTACGGTTCCTTGATCAGTTTCGCGCCCTGCGCCACTGCCAGCGGCACCAGTCGGTCCACCTCGGCTTGGTCGGACACGTCGATGTTCAGCAAAAACCTGCACCCCGTGCTGCCTGCAAATGCTTCCAGGCCAAGCAGCTCGTACGCATCCAGTGCGTTGAAACCAATGCAGGACTTGCCGGTGTCCAGCCCGCGAAAGATGGGTGACCTGATGGCCTCGATTTCGCGAAAGCCGAACAGGTTCGAGTAGAACGTGCTCAGGCGGACGATGTCCTGCGCGAACACGTTGACGTAAGACAGTGAGTTCATATCAGGCCACCTTGCTACCGCCAAAAGTGGTCTGCTTGACGAACTTGGACAGCAAATGATCGCCTGATGTCACCGGCGCATGCCGAGGCGTGGCGCCAGACGGCAGGCAGCCTGGCAGGCATTGAATTAACGTGTCGTAGTTGGGTTGATGGAAGAACACCAGAGACTGTCGACGGTTGTCCTGCTCGCTGGTCATCGGCGGGTTGACCACTCGATGCAGCGTGGAAATCCACTGGTCGTTGGTCCACTGCATCATCAGGTCGCCAATGTTGACCACAAAACCATTCTCGACATACGGCACATCGACCCACTCGCCTTGACGATTACGTACTTGCAAGCCGCCCAGCGCGTTATCGGGGCGCACGATGGTCAGGCTGCCGTAGTCGGTATGCGCACTCGCACGTAATTGACCAGCCTCGACTTCGGTCTTGATGTCCGGATAACTCAGGCTGCGGAACATGCTGATATGCCGGTCGATCTTGTCATCGAAAAAACATTCATCCAGCTCCAATGCCAAGGCAAACAGGCGCATCAGCGATTGGGCCAATTCGCTCATGGCATCGAAATAGGCCTGATAAGCCTCCTTGAATCCGGGCAGCAGGTTTTGCGCAGGCCAGACATTCGGTGCGAAGTGCGAGCCGGCTTGGGCATTGTGATAATAATCTTCATCCGGCACATCGCTCGGCCCGATGGAGAAAGACTCCTTGAGATCCCCCGGCGCACTTTCCTCCAGAGAATAGGAAAGGCTCTCCTCGGCCACCGCACTGTAACCCCGCACCATCTCCGGGCTGGGCCGATCTACCTTGCGCTTTTCCGACAGCGGCAAATCAAAGAATTGGCAGGTCAAACGCGAGACCCTGTCGATAAGCTCTCCGGGAATCTGATGCTCGGTAATGACCAGAAACCCGATGTCCCTGCACGCCTGATTGACTGCCTTGGCTACGGCAGCCTTACCGTCCGGGTCTTCTGAGAAATAGGGGGCCAGGTTGATAATGGGCACATATTGCAGAGTCATACGGCTGTTTCCTCTCGCTGACACGCTGCTGGAAAGGCTCACCAACAAGGGTGAAGGTCAGCGAGGCAAGAGCAGAAAGCATGCCACTGGAAGAATTCATCGCTCATACAAGCAGTTAGCTGGTTCGACCGTTAAAACCGGATCAAACGGTCTGAAACAGAACGCATGGTTTGAATGCACAGGTCTGAAAAACGGGCCAGAATTGCGCACATTCGACCCGCTGTTTTCAGGCGTTTTCAATGCGCTGGATGACGTCGGCAGTCGTTGTCACTTCGCCAAACTCATAGGCAATCGTCGTCAGCGATATTCGCTGTACCTCTTCGGCTGAAACAGCGCCGAACCCGACATCCGGGTAGTCCATTGCAGCGTTGGCGTCGCTCAGGGCGATGACTTTGTATTCTCGATGCACCCCGTCCCTGATCGTGGTTTCACAACACACATTGGTGACCGTACCGCAGACGATGATGGTGTCTACATCCCGCGCACGCAGCACGGTGTCCAGGTCCGTGTTATGAAAGCCGCTATAAAACAGCTTGTCGACAATCACATCACCCGACCGAGGCGCTAGCGCTTCGATGACCTCAACGTCCGGATCATGCCGTGCCAGTATCTGGTCCACATTCGGATAAAGATCACGCATGCGCCCGGTATCAGAACCATCGCCGCGCACGATATGGCGAAGATAAACCACCGTCACCTGCGCAGCCCGTGCGGTTTGCAGCAGCATCTGAATGGGCTGGACGATGCCCGCAGTACTTTTTACGTACAACGCCCCGGTGGGCTCACAAAAGACCTTTTGCATGTCTACAACGATGACCGCCGTTCTGCGCGGAATGATCGGCCAGCGGACAAGGGGTTTGCTCATGGGACTTACCTCGATTGAGCCTGACAGGCGGGATAGCCTTGCCAAGCAATAATCGTGCTGTATGTCTTCAGTGCATCTGTATGGAAGAACTGCGCACCGGTCACGCGGCAGTGCAGAGTATGTGCCTCGCGCGACTGAGTTGCCGTCCTAAACGCATCGAAAATACAAGGAGCGTTATTATGAAGCCGGGTTTCGTAAAGCAAAAACCGTCAGGCAGGTTTCATCTGAAAACCCATGGCATGCTACTGCTGGCACTTGCCTTGACGGGGTGCGGAACGATCAACACTACGTTCAGACCCGATTCCGTCGCAGGTGAAAAGCTCACTGACTGGAAATCAAATTGCTCCTCCATTCCGCGCGTTTACAGCGGGGTCATGCTCGATTTCTGTGAACTGAACGCCGAGCCCAAACAGAGTAGCGCTTATCAGAAGACCAATGCGCCCGAGTGGGTTTTACTGGACATGGGCTTATCAGGCATCGTCGATACATTGCTCCTGCCTTACACGATTTATCAGCAAAACCAATACGGTTATATCAACGCAAGCCGCTTTAAATAGCGGCTGAGCTCGGCTTTCGGAACCCATCACTTTCATCGCGCCCGATAAAAAACCCGCAGACGTTAATCTGCGGCGTTTTGAATGGTGGGAGCACAGGTGGGAATCGTATCTGCAGAAACGCCTCAATTGCGCAAAAAGCATCAAACGAAAGCTCAGGAATCCTTGAAGTTCTTCAACTCCATTTTGGCATTGGCTATCAGGTCAGGCGTCATTGGCCTTCCCTGCCTGTCCAGAAGTATCGGGGTGCATGCGCATCGGCAGCGCACCCGATTATCCCCTTCTGCCCACCAATCGAGCATCTGCTGCCCCGTGAACAACTCGCCATGTCGTTCGATATGATGCTCCCGACTGGTGGATGTCAACGCAGACAGGTGCATGAATTTCACCGGCATCCCGAGGCGCTCTGAGTCGGCGATGTCGTTCTGCAACTTGCGAATCCGCATTTCATGAAGTTCGGAATCAGAAATTCTACCGACCAAGGCTGAGCCCTCGTTAAGACACACATGAAATTAATAGACCACTCAAGCAACTCACGCCACTTTCCAATCGTGTATGAGCCAGCCCTTTTGTTTGCTGGCTGAGCGCGGTGCCTATGAATGATTTCAGTGTCCCGGAGTTGTCCTGATCAGATGGAAAAATACAAATCTGCGCCCAATAAAAAACCCCGCAGACGTTAATCTGCGGGGCTTTGAATAGTGGAGGCCGAGGTCGGAATCGAACCGGCGTAGGCGGATTTGCAATCCGGCCATGAAACACAATCAGGCTGCGGCCTGTAGCGATATTTAGTTCCGAAATGGAAGCAAAAAAAGTCCTCTGGAGGCCCCGAGGAATGCGGACTCTACTTTTTATTTCGGAACTGATTTTCCCCCTTCCCGGCGTCCTGCCGACGAACACCACTCCCCAAATCCGAACCACTCAACTACTGTATGCGCATACAGCATTTTGAGAATCACCCATCATGAACATCGACTACGCCGAAGACTGGCCGTTTTGCCCCACCGAGGAACAGATGCTTAAACAGCACGCGCATCTGGTGGTGGAAGAAAACAGACTGCTGCGCGACGAGGTCGACCGATATCGCAAGCACGTTACGAAGCTCATCGACATGCACAACGAGGCGGCGCTAGAGCGTGACAAGCTCAGGATAAAACTGAGAGACGCGGACAGCCGGATATCTGATCTGCTGCGCGACGCTTGCGATTACTGGGCGACAATCAACTCGCAGAAGTACGTCATCGACCAGCATCGTGAGGTTATGAGGCTCGAAGGAATCAGCCCGGAAAGATGGGGTGAACTGGAGTAGCGCTCAAGGCGGACCTACACCTTGCGTATACCGAACTGCGCGACTTTCACTATCCAGCTCAGCCCGGCAGCGGAGTATTGGTGGACGGGGCTCCCCCTCATCCCCACCTCACTAGCTCTCACGCAGCCTTCAGCGTAACCGTCCGGCAAACACACCTTCCTGAAGCTACCGCCGAAGGCCATGGTGTCCACCTAATTTGAGTGGACACCAGTTCTGGCCCATCAAGCGGATTTCTCATGCATCCTAAGCGTCGTACCTATAGCAAATCCTTCAAAGCCCAGGTCGTCCAAGAGTGCGCCGAACCTGGTGCCTCCATCGCAAATATCGCCCAGGGCTACAGCCTCAATGCCAATCTCCTTCACAAGTGGATTCGACTACACACTCAAGAAACCAACGCGATCCAGCCTGCCTTCATCCCGCTGCATGCAGAGGTGCTGAATGCTGGATCACTTGCTCAGCCTTCCAGCATCTGCCTGGAAATTCAGCATCCACGCACGCCCGTCAACATGAATGGGCATGATCCGTACACCTACCTCAAGGACGTGCTGACGCGGTTGCCAACTCACAGAGCAAGCAAGCTGCACGACCTGCTTCCGCACGTTTGGTCGGCGTAAGTAAAAAAGCTGCTTCCACTGGGGAAATTATATCTGTAAATTCGTATATACGTAAAATCGAATATACAGGTCAGCCATGTCGATTCAGCCCCACACTTTCTTCAAATGCCTCGGTGACGAAACCCGCGCCCGGATCATGCTGATGCTCGCTGCCGAGGGCGAGCTATGTGTCTGCGAACTGATCTGGGCGCTCGACGATCACCAATCAAAAGTCTCCCGACACCTTGCGCAGTTGCGTACCTGCGGGCTGCTGGAGGATCGCCGTCAGGGGCAGTGGATCTATTACCGCCTTCATCCAGAACTGCCTCAATGGGCAGTGGAGGTGCTCCAAACGACCCTTGAGGCTAACCGTTCCTGGCTCGGCGATGACCAAGGTCGCCTTGCTTCGATGGAAGGTCGCCCGGTACGCCAGGTTTCCTGCTGCTAAGTGTTTCTGGAGAACTGACATGCTGCTGGCGGTTTCAATATTTCTGATCACGCTGGTACTGGTGATCTGGCAACCCCGTGGACTTGGCGTTGGCTGGAGCGCGTCTGCCGGGGCGGTACTCGCATTGGTGACCGGTGTCATCACGCTCAGCGATATCCCAGTGGTCTGGCACATTGTGTGGAACGCCACGGCGACGTTCATCGCGGTGATCATCATCAGCCTTCTGCTGGATGAGGCAGGTTTCTTCGAGTGGGCAGCGCTTCATGTGACTCGCTGGGGTGGAGGCAGCGGCGCACGCCTGTTTGCTCTGATGGTGCTCTTGGGGGCAGCGGTCTCGGCCCTGTTTGCCAATGATGGCGCAGCATTGATTCTGACCCCCATCGTGATCGCAATGCTGACTGCGCTGCGCTTCAGTCCAGCAGCGACCCTGGCTTTCGTGATGGCTGCCGGATTCATTGCCGACACGGCTAGCCTGCCGCTGGTTGTCTCGAACTTGGTGAACATCGTCTCTGCGGACTTTTTCGATATCGGATTCGCTCGGTACGCCTCGATCATGTGGCCAGTGAATCTCGTCAGCATCGTTGCAACCCTGGGCATGCTCTGGCTGTTCTATCGAAAGGAGGTGCCGCTGGCGTACTCGCCCGAGCAATTACGGCGACCCAAAGATGCCATCAAAGACCGCCACACGTTCATTGCGGGCTGGTGGGTGTTACTGCTTCTGCTGGTCGGTTTGTTCGCCCTTGAACCACTTGGCATCCCTGTCAGTGCTGTCGCCGCCGCGTGCGCTCTGGTGCTGCTGATCATTGCTGCGAAGGGGCATGTGATCTCGACACGCAAGGTGATGTTCAACGCCCCCTGGCAAGTCGTGCTGTTTTCGCTCGGCATGTATCTGGTGATCTACGGGCTGAAGAATGTCGGTCTGACTGAAGGGCTCAGCTCGCTGCTCGGCTGGTTCGCCGACCATGGCTTGTGGGCTGCCACATTGGGCACCGGCTTCACTGCCGCGCTGCTGTCATCCGTTATGAACAACATGCCAAGCGTGCTGATCGGTGCCTTGGCGATTCAGGGTACGGGAGCATCTGGACTCGCGCACGAAGCGATGGTGTACGCCAATGTCATTGGCTGCGACCTCGGCCCAAAGATCACGCCTATTGGCAGTCTGGCGACGTTGCTATGGCTGCATGTCCTGGCTCAGAAAAACATCCGCATCACTTGGGGTTACTACTTCAAGGTCGGCTGCGTAATCACCTTTCCCATTCTGCTTGCGACACTGGCAGCACTTGCCGTGCGCTTGAGCATCAGCGCGTAGGAGTTAGCTTATGAAGATCCTGTTCATGTGTACGGCCAATAGCTGCCGCAGCGTTCTGTCAGAAGGACTGTTCAATCATGTAGCCCCGGACGGGTTCGCAGCCATCAGTTCGGGTAGCTTCCCCAGTGGCAAACTCAACCCACGTGCCGTGAGCACTCTGCAAGGCTTGGGAGTTGATACGTCCGGCCTGTACAGCAAAGGCTCGGAAGCCTTCGCAGACACACCACCCGATATCGTCATCACCGTGTGCGACAAGGCAGGTGGCGAACCTTGTCCGGTGTATTTCGGCCCGGCCATCAAAAGCCATTGGGGATTGTCCGACCCGTCTGAGGTAAATGGCACTGATGAGGATGTTCAGGCCGCATTTGATGCGACCGTCGAACACATCAAGAGGCGATTCGCCGCGTTCTTCACCCTGGATCTCAAAACGCTTCAGGGTGCTGATCTGAAGCAAGCCCTGGATCGGATCGGAGCCCTGTGATGAGCGAATTTGATATGGACTCTGCCGAGGCCTTTCCAGCCCTTGATCTGTCGCTGATGGATCTGCCGAGCGCTGAAAAATTGGGGTTTCCAGATGACTCGAACATCAAACCACGCATTCTCCTGCTCTATGGGTCGACCAGAGAACGGTCGTTCAGCCGTCTGCTGACGCATGAAGCTGCACGTCTGCTCCAACACATGGGTGCCGAGACGGTGATCTTCGATCCGTCCGGACTGCCGCTGCCGGATGACGCGCCGGTCGATCACCCTAAGGTGCAGGAGCTGCGCGATCTGGTGCTGTGGTCAGACGGTCAGGTGTGGTGTTCCCCCGAGCGTCACGGTGCGATGTCTGCGGTGTTCAAAGCGCAGATCGACTGGATTCCTCTGACCATGGGTGCGGTACGCCCTACACAGGGTAAGACTCTCGCGGTGATGCAGGTGTGTGGCGGCTCGCAGTCCTTCAACGCAGTGAACCAGATGCGTGTCCTGGGTCGGTGGATGCGCATGCTGACTATCCCGAATCAGTCGTCGGTGTCCAAAGCGTATCTGGAGTTTGATGATACAGATCGGATGAAGCCTTCACCGTACTACGACCGTGTCGTCGATGTGATGGAGGAACTGGTGAAATTCACTCTGCTGGTTCGTGGCCGTGAGAGCTATCTGGTTGATCGCTACTCGGAGCGGAAAGAAAGCGCGGAAGCTTTATCTGCCAGGGTGAATCAACGTTCTATCTAGGCCAGCGGCGCTCGGGTGGGAGGTCAGCCATTACACCTTGTCAATTGCAATGCGTGATGGCTGGGCGCTTACCCTTCAGCCCTCACTTCCTATTTCAAATGGTCGACCGTAGACTTGAGGATAGAAGAGCGATTGAGCCTGGAGGGCATCCTCTTCGGACGCCAGAGTCCGCGAACCAATCCCGCCACCGCGAAGCCGGCGTTCGCATCTGAGCCGCCCACTTTCAAAGTGAGAAATCCTGACGAAAGTTGTGAACAGTATCAGACGCCTGAAGCGCTATTGCGAGGCGCACGACCCTTCTAAATTTTGCGTATCCCAAACTGCGCGGCCTTGACTGTCGAGTCCTGCGGTACGCCTGCAGCCAGGTACAGGCCCATGCGCGAGGTGATCACGGTTTCACTCAGGTCAATCGTGCCGCGCTGCGTTTCCAATGCCCCGGAAAAGCTGGCCGGCATGGTGAACGGCTCTTGGTACTTGTCCATCGACCGAAAGTAGAACGTGGACGACGCGCCGTTGACCATCTTGGTGATGGTCAACTCAGCCTCCCAGGCCAGGATGCCGCGCGACGACCCTATGATTTCCGCCGCCGACACCATTTCGATAACGTCGCCGGCCGCCAGGTTGGTCTGTACCACGTTGGCCGTGGGTTGCATGTAGATATAGCCGCCCGCCGTCGCCATGTTGCCACGCAGCTCGATGCACTGCGCCTCACCATAGGCGGCGGGTTCCTTGTACCACCGCGTCGTGATCCCGGTCAGGCCAGACCCGACGGCTTTGTAGCCGTCCGCCAGCACTGACCCGGCCACAGCGTTCACGCCCGCTGGTAGCGCGCCGCCAGTGCCCGCCAGCAGCGGGTTGGCATTGAGACAACCGAACGGGCGGATGGCCGAGTAAACGTCGCCAGCGTCCATGGGCAGCGGAATGCCGGGAAATTCGAAGTTGGAGGTGATGATCGGCACCACCCGCGAACTGATGAACTCGGCACCCAGGAGATTCGGGTGCAGGCCTTCCACTGTCATGGCCTCGGTGAAGCCGTCCCAGATGTTCACCACCAGCACGAACTGGCTGACGTAGTTCAACACCCAGTCTTTGTAAGCGATCGCATCGGACAGCGCCTGCCCGGTCAGCACCCTGTTGCCGAAGCGCGGCGTGCCGGTGCCCACGATCAGGTACTTGCCGGGCGTGTTCATGAACGCGGTGACGATCTTCATCACGTTGGCTTTCGTGTCGGCCAGGCTCATACCTGCCGTGGTGCTGTCGTTGGTGCGCGACAGCAGCAGCCAAAGGTCGGCAGTGGACGACGCAATGCAGGCCGGCAGCCTGGCCAGAAACTGCCCGGTGTGGTCGCCGAGCTTGCCTTGGTTGTCTACGTAGCTCGGGAACAGGCCGGTACGCGCCGCGATCCAGGCCGCATAGCCATAAGCCTCGGTACCGAACGCTGTCGCGGCGATGGTATGGCAGTTGCCCGAGAAGCTGTCGCCGAGCAGGCCCAGGCCGCGCCGGATCGGTTGGCGGCGTGGGATCGGGTTGACCAGAAGGCTCATGCGTACACCTCAAACGCAGCGCCACCAGCTGGCACATAGCGGATCGTCGCGGGCGGAATGCTCAACGGATAGCCACCGTCTTTCCATAACGTGTCGGTGGTGATCCAGTTGTCACCGGCCTGGATCTGGACCGTCACCGACCCGCCGTTCGCCTTCACTGCCAACGTCACTTTCATCGTGCGGTCGTAGGTTTCTTGCTTCGTTGCTGTCTGCACAGTACTTCCCCGGCGGCCTACGGCCTGGCTTGGTTGGTGGTGTTGGATAGCTCATCGACAAAGCGGTTACACGCCAGGCCGGCTATTCGGGATTCGTCATAAGCCTTTGCCAGCTCTCCCGCTCGCGCGTCAGCCCGGCCGAGCAGGTCGGAGAGCACCATGGCGGCGCGG
>NZ_LKGW01000121.1:0-43456 GCF_001467335.1 Pseudomonas sp. ICMP 10191 | reverse complement strand
TTATTTCAAGAAGTTTTCAAAGTTTCCTTTGCAACTTCAACCACTTGCGCTGCGATCAACTCTGGAGTTGCTCATCAGCGGGAGGCGAATTCTACAGCGTTACAACCGCGTGTCAAACTCTTTTTTCTCACCGCTGCCGATCAATTCAGACCCGACCTACTTCCTACCAAAACCTTGCAAACTATTGATCTACAAGGCTTTTTCGTTTCCGTCTGCGCCGGAAGTGGGGCGAATTATAGACACCTCACAGAGGGCGTCAACCGTTAATTTCAAAATCGCCGAAATTGACCATTTCGTGATTACCTATATAGAAGAGCACGCGCGCCTTGCGCAATATATTGCCCAATGTTTGATTATTCCGCATCATGCATCATTACCTTTGCCCGGATCACACCCAGGATGTACATCTGAAATGTCTGAGAAATCCCGCAACATAGCCTCTGCCCTGTTCCCTCTGGGGCTGCTGATGATCGCCATGATCTCCATTCAAAGCGGCGCATCGCTGGCAAAGAGTCTTTTCCCTGTCGTGGGCGCGCAAGGCACCACGACCCTGAGACTGGTATTTGCCAGCCTTATTCTGGTTGCCGTCCTGCGACCGTGGCGGGCGAATCTGACAGCTAAGTCGTTACGCACCGTCGTGATCTACGGCATTGCGCTGGGTTGCATGAACCTTCTCTTCTATATGTCGTTGCAGACAGTGCCCCTGGGGATTGCAGTAGCGCTGGAATTCACCGGTCCGCTGGCTGTGGCTTTGCTGTCTTCCCGCAAGCCCATTGATTTTCTCTGGGTGACTCTGGCAGTCATCGGCCTGCTGTTGTTGATCCCGCTGGGGACCTCAGCTGCCGCAATTGATCTGCTCGGTGCCGGCTATGCTTTGGGCGCAGGCGTGTGCTGGGCCGCATACATCGTGTTCGGTCACAAGGCCGGCGCCGACAATGGTGTGCAGACAGCAGCGCTTGGCGTTGTGATTGCCGCGCTGTTCATAGGGCCAATAGGCGTAATACACGCAGGCTCTGCGTTACTGGATATTTCACTGATACCCGCAGCACTGGGTGTCGCCATCCTCTCGACTGCCCTGCCCTATAGCCTGGAGATGATTGCCCTAACGCGGATGTCAGCGCGTACATTCGGCACGCTGGCAAGCCTGGAACCCGTCTTCGCCGCGCTTTCAGGCCTGGTGTTTCTCCATGAAAGCCTTTCACTGACTCAATGGCTGGCGATCGGCGCAATCATCTTCGCGTCCATCGGCGCAACCCTTGGCTCTGCAAACAGCAAACCTCAATTGGTACCGGCCGACTGAACTTACCACGCATCAAGAAGCCATATGGCACTAGCATTTGTTACGCGCATGCGCCATGTTTGTACCTGACCGATTTATCTTCGGTGGCTATGCGTTACAGTTCAAAAGACTCATGGTCCAGTCAATCGGATGGATCGCGATCAGCAATGGCCCGCTAAGGAAAGGAATGAAATACATTTTTGTCGTATTGGCCATCTTGGCTGTGGCAGGTTGTGCAGCCACGTCCAAACCCGTCACGCAAAGCAAGCGAGGCATCCACATCAACTGCTCAGGCCTCACCTCGTCCTGGGCAAAATGCTACGAACTGGCTACCAACTCCTGCGCGTCGAGAACATTCAAGGTGATCGCCAAGTCCGGCGATGCCACCGAGGAGCCCGAAGACTATCCGTTCGGCCTGAACCCGGCGGGTTACACCAGCCGCAGCATGATCATCGTCTGCAGGAAAGCAGCACCACTGGCTGAACCGTTACCGCAGGACTGAGCCTGCGGCAACGCGAAAGCTTGATCAGACAGGAATCGTCCTGGCCTGCAGCCACAGCAGCGCAGTGCCCTGCAGCAATGGGCTCAAGCGCGTCAGAACCTGCACATGGTAGTCATTCAGCCAAGTGCGTTCTTCTGCGTTCAACATCGACACCTCAAGGCAACGGGTGTCGATAGGACACAGCGTCAGCGTTTCGAAGCGCAGAAACTCGCCGAACTCGGTTTTACCGGCTTCCTGGTTGATCACCAGGTTTTCGATACGCACTCCCCAGCGCCCAGGCCGGTAAGTACCCGGCTCGATGGACGTGATCATGCCCGGCAGCATGGCCGTCTGCGGTGTTGCAGGTGCCTGATAGGCAATGACCTGCGGCCCCTCGTGCACATTCAGGAAATACCCCACACCGTGCCCGGTGCCATGGCCGTAATTGACACCCTCACTCCAGATAGGCGCTCGGGCAATTGCGTCCAGCAGCGGCGACTGAATACCCTTGGGAAAGTGCGCACGCGATAGCGCGATCACACCCTTGAGCACGCGAGTACAGTCCTGTTTCTGTTCAGCGCTCGGTGTTCCGATCGCCACCATGCGCGTGATGTCGGTGGTACCACCAAGGTACTGCCCGCCCGAATCGATCAGCAGCAAACCGTCGCCTTCTATCCGCGCATGCTCCGCCTCGGTCGCGCGGTAATGCGGCATCGCGCCATTGGCGTTGAATCCCGCAATGGTGGCAAAGCTGGGCGAGACATAACCCGGACGTCGCTCGCGTGCCTGAGTGAGCTTTTCATCAATGGTCAGTTCGCTGACAGGCTCTCGCCCCAGCGCACTGTCCAGCCAGGCGAAGAACTCGCAGAGCGCGGCGCCGTCCTGCTCCATGGCCTGACGGATGTGGGCCGTATCGGTCTCGGTTTTTTGCGATTTCAGCAACGTGCTGGGGTTGAGCCCTTCAACCAGCGTGACCTCGCTGTCCAGGTAATCGAGCAGCCCGCAGGTAAGCCGCGCCGGATCGACCAGCAGTCGCGCGTCCTTAGGCAGTTCGCGCAAGGCGGCGCCAATCTGCGTGTATTCCATGAGGTTGATACCGTCGCGCTCCAGGCGCGCACGTACCGAGTCCGGTACTTTCTTCGAGTCCACGAACAGCGTGACGCTTTGCGGACCGATCAAGGCAAATGCGATGAACACCGGATTGTAGGAAACGTCTGCGCCACGCAGATTGAACAGCCAGGCGATGTCGTCCAGTGTGGCGATGAAATGCCAGTCAGCTTTTCGCTCGACGATAATCTGACGAACCCGCGCGAGTTTTTCGTTACGGTCCAGTGACGCCTGGGGAGGCAAATGCTCGTAAATCGGGTGAGACGGCAACGCGGGGCGGTCCTGCCACAGCTCGGTGAGCAGGTCGATATCGGTTCGCAGCCGCGCACCACGTTCGTAGAGCTTGCTTGCCAATGTCCGCGAAGAGGCAACGGCCAGAACCGCCCCATCAACGGCAACCACGCTCTCTGCCTTGGCTTCATCTGCCAGCCATTCGAGCGGGCCTTGCTGGCCGGGCATCAGCTTCACCAATTCGATGCCGCTGCCAGCCAGCTCTTTGGTGGCCTGTTCCCAATAGCGGCTGTCAGCCCATATGCCGGCGAAATCCTGGGTGATGATCAGCGTACCGACCGAGCCGTGAAAACCCGACAGCCACTGGCGCCCCTGCCAATAGCCGGGCAGGTATTCGGAGAGGTGCGGATCCGCTGACGGCACCAGATAGGCATCGATGCGCTCCCTGCTCATCAAGGCGCGGGTTTGCGCCAAACGTTCTGCCACGTCTGAACTGGCATTGGATTGCGTACTCATTGACTCTCCTGCTGACCCGGAAATTGACTGCTTTCACCGGTTCAGATAATGGAGCACTCATCGAGCCTGAGCAACCGCCCAGAACGCTGGCTGAATCAGAGAGGCGCGAATCGAGTCAGCCGCGCGCGCGATGTCCTGCTCGCGAGTGAAGCGCCCCAGACTCAGGCGTATGGTCTGGCTGGCGGCCTGCGGGCTCAGCCCAAGGGCCAGCAGCACATGCGACGGCAGGTTTTTCGCCGAGTTGCAGGCGGAAGTGGACGAAAAGGCGAGGCTCTCACCCAGCGCGGCGACGTCCAGATCGTTATGGGTGAACGTAAAACTGAGTGTGTGGGCAATCCGCTGTGTGGGACTGCCGTTGATACACACCCCGGGAATCCCGGCCAGGCGTTTACAAAGAAGATCGCTCAGCCGCTGTATTTCAACCACCTCACCTTCGAGCACCTCTGCCGCCAAGGCAAAGGCCGCGCCCATTCCGGCAATCTGATGCGTTGCCAGTGTCCCCGAGCGTAAGCCACATTCGTGCCCTCCCCCATGTATCTGGGCGAGAACACGCTGCTGCGCACGCGGACCGACGTACAAAGCGCCGATGCCCTTGGGCCCGTAGATTTTGTGTGCCGAGAGCGACATCAAATCTACCGCGAGCTGGCTGAGGTCGATTGGCAGCTTGCCAGCGCCCTGTGCAGCGTCGACATGCAACAGCGCCCCGTGCCCCCGTACGCGTCTGCCGATTTCGGCGATGTCGTTAACGGTACCCAGTTCGTTATTGACCAGCATCAGCGAGACCAGAAATGTATCGTCACGCAAGGCTGCACTGACGGCATCGGCACTGATCAGGCCCTCGCTGTCCGGCGCCAGCCAGGTGACCTCGACGCCCTCCTGCTCAAGTTGACGGGCGGTGTCGAGGGTAGCCTTGTGCTCGATCAGGCTGGTGATGATATGACCGGGTTTGCCTCCGGCGACGGCTGCCTGGCGCTTGGCACGCTCCTGAGCCACCCCCTTGATTGCCAGATTGCTGGACTCGGTCGCGCCAGAAGTCCAGATGATCTGCGAGGCCTTTGCACCCAGCAGGTGCGCAACCTGCTCACGGGCAAGCTCCACTGCAAGGCGGGCCTTCTGGCCGAACGAATGGGAGCTGGAGGCCGGATTGCCGAAGTTGCCTGACACCCCCAGGCAATCGACCATCACTCTGATAACGCGCTCATCCACAGGGGTGGTGGCGGCGTAATCGAAATACAGCACTGGCTCGTTCATGCGCGCTCCTCGTTCACAGACCATGAAGAGGATCATGCACGAAATCAAATAGAACTAAAAATTATCAATTAATATTTATATAGACATAAATAGAATATAAAGAAATTGGCCATCGTAAAGTCTGTTGATCTCTGCACGCCCGACTGAGGCGGCAGTCTGTGTCATTAAATACACATCGAAAGATGATATTTTTTTGACAGTCTTATAAATCAATATTTTAGATTCTCCAATCTACCATTTATCAAAAATCTAACAGAAACCTGACGAAATAATTTGACAGATACCCTGCCGCCACCGATATATAGGACCGTCAGGCACACTCCGGTTTTACGCAAATGCCGCAGAGCATAGCGTCGGAATAATCAGCCGAAGTTGACTGCTGTCCCGTCTCACCCTGTCAGTTATTTCCACGGCGCTTATCCGGCGCTGGCGGATGCCTGTTGACTCTCCATTCCTTTTTTAAATGCTGAATGCGTTCGGTGTGGCGGTAGCGTTGCCTGTTGCAATGCGACCCACTCGACGCTTATGCGTTGATGCTCGGTAAACGGCTCCCTGACTGGATCGACCGGTTCGGCGGTAGCGTGCCCGGCAATCAACGTACGTCTGCAACGGATGCCCGGTCACCCGCTTGGCAACGCACTGATTCATAGAAACATGGAGGCTTCGATGATTAACGTGACCAAGACGTACCTGGGTGATATCGACCAGTTCAAACGCTATGTCGAAGGCATCTACGCACGTGGCTGGCTGACCAATCACGGGCCGCTGGCCAGGGAGCTGACGGACCGACTCAAAGACTACCTGGGCGTCAGACACATTATTCTGACCAACAACGGCACCCTGGCCCTGCAAGTGGCCTATCGGGCGCTGGGGCTGAGCGGCAGCGCAGTGACTACGCCATTCAGTTTTGTCGCGACCAGCAGCTCGCTGCAATGGGAAGGCATCCGGCCCATCTTTGCCGACATCGATGCGCACACCTGGAACATCTCGCCCAACCACATCGAAAACAGCATTACCGAAGACACCACGGCGATCGTCGCCACCCACGTGTTCGGCAATCCTTGCGACGTGCAAGCCATCGAGCAAATAGCCCGCAAGCACAAGCTCAAGGTCGTCTATGACGGCGCACACGCATTCGCCGTGCGTCACGCAGGCCAGTCGGTGCTCAATCACGGCGACATCAGCACCTTGAGCTTCCATGCCACCAAGCTGTTTCACACCATTGAAGGTGGCGCGATCATCACCAACGATGACGAGCTGGCCAGACAAGCCCATCTGATGTGCAACTTCGGCATTTCCGGCGTCGACCGGATCGATAGCCTCGGCATAAACGCCAAGCTCAATGAGTTCTCCGCCGCCATGGGGCTGTGCATTCTCGACAACATCGGCAACATTCTCGAAGCTCGCGCGGAGATAGCCGACCACTACACTTCGTCGCTGCAAGATTATCTGGATCTGCAGACACCCCAGGCCGATAGCCAGCTGAATCACAGCTATTACCCCGTGGCCCTGCGCGACGAGCAACAATTGCTGGGCGTGCGCACGGCACTCAACCAGCACAAGATCAACCCTCGCCGCTACTTCTACCCTTCACTGGATACCCTTGAATACCTGCAGCCGCAACCCGGCCAGCCAGTCTCCAGAGCGTTGAGCGAGCGAGTGCTGTGCCTGCCGATCTATCCCGGTCTGCTGAGAAGCGAGCAGGACCTGGTCATCCGCACCCTGATCGAAGCCTGCAGCGAGACTGACTATCGGGCTTGCACCGTTGCACAGGTCTGCTGACGATCATGCCGAGCAAACACTCCCTCATTCGCAACACCCTCCTGAATTACAGCGGGCAGGCTTACGTACTGCTGATCGGAATTCTGATCATGCCGTTCTATCTGGGCCACCTGGGCGCCGAAGCGTACGGCCTGATCGGTTTTTTCACCCTGCTGCAGGCCTGGCTGCAATTGCTGGATGCCGGCCTGTCGCCCAGCCTGGTGCGTGCGGTGGCGCATGCGCGAGACACTCCAGCACGTAAACAACACCTGGGCCGTCTGCTGCGCTCGTTCGAACTGATCTTTCTGCCGTTGGCAATGTTCAGCGCCCTGCTTGTCGGTGTCCTCAGCCCCTGGATCGCCGCGCACTGGCTGAACGCAAACACGCTACAACCCGACACGCTGACCCATTGCATCACCTTGATGGGCATCATCATTGCCCTGCGCCTGTGTTCGACGCTGTACAAAAGCGCGATTCAGGGTCTTGAACAACATGCCTGGCTCAACGCCGCCAATGTGTCGATCGCGACGTTGCGCTACGTCGGTGGCCTGGTGCTGGTCAGTCAGTTTTCCCGGGACCCACGGGACTTCTTTGAATTTCAACTCGCGGTGGGGCTGATCGAAGCCCTGCTGTTTGCCGGCAAGGCACGTGGGCAAATGCCTGCGCCGCATTGGCTGACCGGTCTGGACTGGCCATTGATCAAGCCGATCCTGCCGTTCGCCGCCAGCCTGTCGCTGAGTGCTGTGCTGTGGATCGTGCTGACTCAGGTGGACAAGGCTCTTTTGTCGAATCTGCTGCCGCTGGACCAGTACGGCTATTTCTCATTGGTGGCGTTGATCACTACCGGCATCGTGATGCTGACCAACCCGCTGGTCCAGACGCTGCTGCCGCGCCTGACCGTGTTGATGGCCGAAGGGCGACGCGACGATATGCACGCCCTGTTTCTGGCCGCCAATCGCCTCGCCTGTACCTTTTTATTCCCGCTGGCTGCGGTCATTGCCCTGTACGCAGAGCCGTTGATCCTCGCCTGGACCGGCGATCCGGTTGCCGCGCGCTGGAGTCGTCCGGTGCTGGGCTGGTACGCGCTGGGCAGCGCCATCATGGCCGCCAGTGCCTTTCAGTTCTATTTGCAATACGCCTATGGCCGGATGCATTTGCACCTGTGGTACAGCCTGATATCGACGCTGGTCAGCGTGCCGGTGATGGTTCTGGCGATCCATTACCAGGGCGTGTACGGCGCGGCGTTGGCGTGGTTTTTTCTGCGGGCGACGTCCTTCGCGATATGGCCAGTCATCGTGCATCGACACCTGGCCCCCGGTCTTCATCGCCAGTGGTTGAGCGACATTCTGCGGATCAGCGCGATGAGCGCTGCAGGCCTGGTGGTCAGCGCCCCCGTCTTCAATCTGATTGCCGGTGAAAGCCGAATCAGCGTGCTTCTGGCACTCGCGCTCAGCGGGCTTGTCACCCTGACACTGGTGGCGACGAGTCACCGGCCGCTGGCATCGAAACTCTATGTTCTGTTCAGTAAACCGAGTACTTGAGCCATGGACGACACTGTAAAGAATACCGACGAAACCTGCCTGGCGCCGCCGCTGCTGAGCATCGTATGCCCCGCCTACAATCAAGAGGGCTTCATCGCTCAGACGCTGGACGGGCTTTTGGCACAGCAGACCGATTTCAGGTACGAAATCCTGATCAACGACGACGCCTCCACCGACGGCACCGCGCGCATCATTGCGCACTACGCCGAGCGGTATCCGACGATCATTCGGACCTTCTATCAACAGGTCAATCAGTACAGTCAGGGCAGCGCGTGCGTCCCGGGCCTGTTTGGCGAAGCACGCGGTCGCTACATCGCCTACTGCGAAGCCGATGACTACTGGACCGATCCGCAAAAACTGCAGCTGCAAGTGGACTTTCTCGAAGCTCATCCGGATTACGTCATCACTTATCACGACGCGTTCGTCTTCGATGAACACGGGCAGTATGGCGTGCAGTTGCAAGGTCATCTGCGCGCCGATGCCTCGGCGCTGGAGTTGCAAAAAGCGAGACGCCTCTCGACCCTGACTGTCTGTTTTCGCAATGTGTTCAGCCAGATGCCGCCCGAATTGAGCCTGTGCAGCGCGCCGTTGAACGATATGTGCTGGTGGTCGTTGCTGGGGGCCTACGGCAAGGGCAAGTTCATGGCCGGGATCAAGCCGGCCGCCTATCGCATGCACCCTGGCGGGGTGTTCTCGATGCGCAGTGACAAACGCAAGTTGCACATGAACCTGCAGACCTGCTCAAGCCTGGCCAACTATTACAACCGCCTGGGCAATCAGCCGCTGTACCAGTATTTCCTGATGCAGACGGTGTGCCTGTCGCTGGCCGCACTCGCCCCCCGCCACAAGCTGCAGACGGTGTGGAAGGTGGCAGGCAACGTGATCGGCAATCTGCGCAGGCGCCTGTTGCCGGACACTGGCAACGCTCATGTTCAGTAGTGTGCTGGTGTTGTGCGTCGGCAACGTTTGCCGCAGCCCGATGGCGGTCGCGATGCTGCATGAACGCCTGAAGGCCACTCAGGTGCGTATCCAGTCGGCAGGCATCGCCGCGCTATCGGGTTCGTCGATCGACCCGACGGCACATGCGGTGCTGCAGTCGCACCGGGTGCAGCCTCGGCGGCATGCCGCTCGCCAGGTGAATCGCGAGCTGCTGCGCGAGGCCGACCTGATCCTGCTGATGGAGCAGGCGCATTTTTCCAACGTCCTCGAACTGGCCCCCGAAGTGCGCGGCAAAGCGTTTCTGATCGGTAAATGGCAGGACCCGCTCGACATCACCGACCCTTACCGGCGGCCCGCGTCAGCCTTCGAACAGACCTACGCGCAGCTCTCACGCTGCATCGACGACTGGCTTCCCCATTTTCAGTCAGGAGCACCAGGATAAATGACCGTCATGAACCATCCTTCCCTGAATTTCCAAGCGGACTCCCGGATTGATCTGGCAACGGTCCTGCGGATGCTGTTCGATCACAAAACCCTGATCCTGTGGATTGTCGGCCTGTTTTTTCTGCTCGGCCTGGGCTACGCCATTCTGGCCACGCCGGTGTATCAGGCCACCGCCATGATTCAGATAGAACCCCGAAAAATCGGCATCGAGGGTACGCCGGAAGTCAGTGCCAAGCCACTCTCGGTGTCGCAGGCGACCACCGAGATCGAGTTGATCAAGTCCCGCGCGCTGCTGGGCAAGGTCGTCGACGATCTGAAGCTCAATAGGCTCCAGACACCTGATTTGTTTCCTGTGATCGGTCCTTATCTGTATCGCACCTTCAAGCCCGCACGTGACGGTGAACTGGCGCAGCCTTTATTTGGCCTGACCCAATATGCGTGGGGCGGCGAAAAAATAGAGGTGTTCCAACTGGAAGTGCCAGAGCACCTGCTGGGTGAAAAACTCACCCTGACCGCAGGCAAACCCGGCCAGTTCTCGCTCTACGATAGCGAACACAATCTGCTGCTCGGCGGGGCGATCAATCGCGTGGTCGAAGGCCAAGGAATCAAGATTCAGGTCGCTACGTTGCAGGCCCGGCCCGGTACCGATTTCACTGTCTCCAGACAGCGCACACTCAGCACCGCGCTGATCTATCAGAACCGCCTGAAGATCGCCGAGGCCGGCAGGGATTCGGGGATCATCTACCTGTCGATCGAGGACCAGGATGCGCAACGGGCCAACCGGATTCTTGATGAAGTCAGCCATCTGTATGTACGCCAGAACGTCGAGCGCAGTTCTGCCGAAGCCGCCCAGCGACTGCAGTTTTTGCGCTCGCAGTTACCCGCCGTACGCAAGCAGCTCGAAGAATCGGAAACCGCACTGAATACCTTCCAGACCAGCGCCCGGTCGGTGGACCTGAGTATCGAAACCAAGGGGGTGCTTGACCAAGTGGTCAGTCTCGACTCAATGCTGTCGGAACTGAAACTCAAACGCGTCGAACTGGAACGGCTGTATACCCGCGAGCACCCGACCTATCGCAGCCTGATGAGCCAGATGAACCAGCTGGAACAACAGCGCCAGGGCCTGCTGAAAAAAATCGACGCGCTGCCCATGACCCAGCAGGAGTTGTTGCGCCTGACCCGTGATATGCAGGTCATCAGCCAGACCTACACACTGATGCTCAACAAAAGCCAGGAGCAGGACATTCTGCGCGCCGGCAACATCGGCAACGTACGGGTCATCGATAACGCCGACACCAATGTCGAAAGACCCGTCAAACCGATGAAAACACTGATCGTGCTGATTGCCACGCTGCTCGGCGCGCTGGTCGCGATGACCATGGTTTTCGTGCGCCAGGCGTTCTATCGCGGCATCGAAAGCGCCGAGATCATTGAAAATCTGGGCATGCCGGTCTACGCGTCGCTGCCGCACTCGCGCCAACAGGAGCATCTGGACAAGCGCGACCATGCCGGCCAGGAGTCGAAGTTGCTGAGCATTGCCGCGCCCGCCGAGCTGGCGATCGAGTCATTGCGCAGCCTGCGCACAAGCCTGCACTTCGCCATGCTTGAAGCGCGCAACAACGTGCTGATGATATCCAGCCCGACACCGGGTGCCGGCAAGTCTTTTGTGTCGAGCAATCTGGCGACCATCATTGCCCAGACCGGCAAACGGGTCCTGCTGATCGATGCCGACATGCGCAAAGGCTACCTGCATCGCCTCTTCGGTCTGCAACCCAAACACGGGCTGTCCGACACACTGGCGGCGCGTCTGCGCTGTACCGAGGTCATCAACAGCACCCGTGTCCGGCATCTGGATTTCATCTCCTGTGGTTTCGCCGCGCCCAACCCCTCGGAGCTGCTGATGCATGACAACTTCCACAAGATACTTGCCGAACTGTCGCCGCTGTATGACCTGATTCTGATCGACACCCCGCCCATCCTGGCCGTGACCGATGCGACGCTGGTGGGCCGTCAGGCGGGCACTTGCCTGCTGGTGGCGCGCTTTGGCATGACCACCGTCCAGGAAATCGAAGCCAGCAAACGCCGTCTGGGTCAGAACGGAATTCTGATCAAGGGCGCCATTTTCAACGCGGTGGTGCGCAAGGCCACGACCTCCGACTACGACTGCGCCGCCTACGGCTACAACTACCACCCCGCGCCCCGATAGCCGGGGCGCTGCTTGCCGCTGACCGAGCTGTTTCATTTAAAAGGAATTAACCATGTCCCACTCCGACCAGGATGTCCGCTGGTACCTGATCCAGACCAAACCACGGCAGGAAGCCCGCGCCGAAGAACATTTGCGGCGTCAGCAGTTCGAGTGCTATCGACCGTTACAGGCCGATGCAAAAAAACCCGGCACCAGGGTTCAGGCCGGCGAGGCCTTGTTCCCCGGTTATCTGTTCATTCACATGGATCAGGTGCAGGACAACTGGTACCCGATTCGCTCCACCCGCGGCGTCTCGCGCATCGTGACTTTCGGTGGTCATCCGGTCCCGGTTCGGGATCATCTGATCGAGCAGATCCGCCAACGACTCGCCACACCCGCGCCGAAAACACAGTTTACCCAGGGGGACGCGGTGCTGATCACCCATGCCAGCTGGGGTGACGTCGAGGCCATCTTTCTGAGTGAAGATGGCACGCAGCGCGCGGTGATCCTGCTCAATATGCTGCAACGTCAGCAAAAAGTGGTGTTGCCGATCAGCAGCCTGTCGCGAATCGAGGCGAGCGCCTAGCGCTCGAACCCGCCGCAACCTGCCGCACGACGTGTACTGAAAGCATGCGTCGCACGCCTGTTTCACCAGCCTCGGAATCGCACCATGCCGCGCCAGACCACCCTGGTGACGCTCACCTATGGTGACCGTTTCAGCTATTTGCACACCCTGATCAGCCGCTCGCTGGAAAGCCCGCTGATCGGCCGTGTGATCGTTGTCAGCAATGCTTCCACCGCGCCACTGCAAGCGCTGTGCGATGAGTGGCCCGATCGGGTTCAGGTGATCTGGCTGCCGCACAACACCGGCTCGGCCAATGGCTACTCGGTGGGCATTAACGCCGCGCTGCAAACCGGAGACGACTGCATCTGGCTGATGGACGACGATAACGCACCGACCGCGCATGCCATCGAGGCATTGCATCGATCCTTGCGTGAACGGCAACTCATCGACGGCCAGGACAACTGCGCGGTGCTCGGCTTTCGCCCCACGCATCAAGCCGACATCGCCGCAGGTGTGCCGCTGCAATATGCGATCCAGCGGCGCTCAAGCTTCTTCGGCTTTCACATCGCACAGTTGCCGTACAAGATCTGGCGACGCCTGCCGTGGGGAAAGCCCGATGCCACCCGGCTGATGCCGGAACGCGTGCAACTGCCCTTTGCCACTTACGGCGGGCTGCTTGCCCATCGCAGCCTTTACCAAAAGATCGGCCTGCCGCTGGATGCTCTCAAGCTGTACAGCGATGACAGCGAATACACCTGGCGCATCACCGACGGTGGCGGAAAGCTGTTTCTGGTGCCCGATGCGCGGCTGGACGATCTGGAAGACTCCTGGAACATCAAGGCACGTACCCGCAATGTCTATGAAAGCTACCTGCTGGGCGGATCGGATCTGCGCGCCTACTACGCAGCGCGCAATCAGGCCTGGTTCGACAAACATGTCTGGGCGGCCTCCCCAATCAGCTATCGGCTCAATCGCTGGGTTTTTCTCTGCCTGCTGAACCTGTATGCCTGGCGCTGTGGCGCAGTGCAGCGTCTGGACCTGCTCAACGACGCCATTCGCGAGGGCGAAGCCGGCAGGCTGGGCCTGAACAGGGCCTACCCGCTATGAAAATCCTTTTCATCAACAGCCTCTACGCGCCCGATATCGGCGGCGGCGCAGAAATCATTCTGCAACGTACCGTCGAGGGCTTGCAGCAGCGCGGGCACAGCGTCGCGGTATTGGCCACCACTGACCGACCTGGCTTGCAACTGGCGGAGGTCAACCGGGTCAAGGTCTATCGAGCCGGCCTGCTTAACCGTTACTGGCACTTCATCGCCCAGCGTCCGGGCCGTCTGGCGCGCTTTGCCTGGCACTGGCGCGATCGCTACAACGCAGGCATGCGTGAGTACGTGGAGCGCGTGATGGAGCTGGAGCAGCCAGAACTGGTGGTGTGCCATAACCTGACGGGCTGGTCGGTCTCGGCATGGGACCAGATCACCCAGGCCAATTGCCCGATCGTGCAGGTGCTGCACGACTTTTACTTGCTGTGCCCGGCAAGCACGATGTTCAGAAAGGGCAAAAGCTGTCAGCGCCGCTGCACGACGTGCACACGGTTGCGCAGCCAGCATGCACAACAGTCGGAACAGGTCAGCGCGGTGGTCGGTGTCAGCCGCTTCATGCTCGACACGCTGCGGGAGCAGGATTATTTCAAGCATGCCAGAGGCTATGTGGTGCATAACGCCAGCCCGTTTACGCCAGCGCTTCGCGAGCAGCCCAAGGCACTTGTCGATAACGCACCGTTGCGTTTCGGTTACCTGGGCACCCTGTCGACCAACAAGGGGCTGGAGTGGCTGATCGAGCAGTTCCAGCGCCTGCCGTTCAAAGCCACCCTGCAGATTGCCGGGCGCGGACAGTCGACTGACGAAAAGCGCTTCAAAGCCATGGTCACGTCCCCCGACATCAGTTTCGTCGGTTTTCAGAGATCCGAGAACTTCTATCGCCAGATCGATGTGGCGATTGTGCCTTCCCTGTGGAATGAGCCGTTCGGCATGGTCGCGGTCGAGGCATGCGCGCACTCGCTGCCGGTCATCGCCAGCCGCATGGGCGGGCTCACGGAAATCATTCAGGAACCGCTCAACGGCTTGCTGTGCAGCCCCGATGATCCTGACTCACTGGGGCTGGCGATGCTCAGGCTGCATCAGCAGCCCGAACTGCTGGCACGCCTTGGCAGCCAGGCACGCAGCAGCGTCGCGTCGTTGATGAATCTGGACCTGATGCTGGACCAGTACGAAAGCATTTTTGCCCAGACCTTGCAGGACCGCAGCACGTAGCACGGCGAACGGGCGCAATCGCCCCATTTGACGACATCACGGACACGGTGTGGCACCCATCAGCTCACCTTCATCAGCAGGATGCTCAAGATGATTTTCATCAATGCACGGTTTCTTACCCAGGACATCAGTGGTGTACAGCGCTACGCAGAGCAGATGTGCCGAGCGCTGAAGCGACTGCGCGACGATCTGCTATTCGTTACCCCGCACAACATCAGACGGCATGACTGCGCCAGAGCATTGGAGGCGCACTGCATCGGGCGCTCCACCGGGCATGCGTGGGAGCAGATCGACCTGCCGCTGTACCTGAAACGTCGGGGCAGTCCGCTGCTGATCTCGATCAGCAACACCGGGCCCATGCTGTATGGCAACCAGATTGCGACTCACCACGACATCAACTATGTGCGCTACCCGCAAAGTTACACCCGGCTGTTCCGGCTGGCCTATCGGACCATCACCCCGATCCTGCTGTCGCGCGCCAAAACGCTGATCACCGGCAGCCACTTCTCGTGCAAAGAAATATCCTCGTTCTATGGCTACGCAGAAGACAAGATACTCGTCGTACCGGCTGCGGTCAGCGACGATTTCATCCCGGGGCCGACCGCGGTGAATCATCCGAAATACCTGCTGGCCGTGTCCTCGCCGGCCGTGCACAAGAATTTCAGGCGGATGATTCAGGCCTTTCTCAGCCTGCGTGGCCACACGGATCTGCAACTGCACATTGTCGGCGCAGCCAGCGCGCTGTTCGCCGACCCGAACCTGCAGCACCTCGCCTGCCGTGACCCGCGCATCCGTTTTCTGGGGCGCCTCAGTGATGCCGAATTGATCGAGCAATATCAGGGCGCGACCGCGTTCGTGTTCCCTTCGCTTTACGAGGGCTTCGGCATCCCGCCGCTCGAAGCCCAGGCCTGCGGCTGCCCGGTGCTGGCGGCCAATGCCGCATCGATCCCCGAGGTTCTGCAGGCCAGTGCGCTGTATTTCGACCCGCTGGACGTCAGCCACATGGCCGCAGCCATGCAGCGCATTCTGCTGGATGCGCCGTTGCGCAACGCGCTGCGTGTACAAGGCCTGCAAAACGTGCAGCGCTTTTCCTGGGAGCTTTCCGCGCAGCGCCTTTCCCAGCGCATCGACACGTTGCTGGCGTCCGACCCCGCGCAGCAAAGCAGACTGGACGTCACCGCCGAATCGTCCACCGGCAAACCCTGACTCCACAACAGCAACGCCAGGATGCGCGCCGTCGCATCCGCAGTAGCGCGGGCCATTACAGCAAGGAACGCCCATGAAAATCGCTATCGTCCACGACTGGCTGGTGAGTTACGCCGGTGCCGAGCGCGTGCTTGCATCACTGATCAACGTCTGGCCCGCTGCGGACCTGTTTGCCGTCATCGACTTCCTCAGCGATCAGGACCGCGCGCACCTGCACGGCAAGGTCGCCAGAACGACGTTTATCCAGAAGCTGCCCGGCGCCCGCAAACACTATGCGCGCTACCTGCCGCTGATGCCGCTGGCCATCGAGCAACTGGATCTGTCCGGTTATGACCTGATCATCAGCAGCAGCCACGCAGTGGCCAAGGGCGTGCTGTGCGGCCCGGACCAATTGCACATCAGTTATGTGCACTCGCCGATCCGCTATGCCTGGGACTTGCAGCACCAGTATCTTCAGGAGTCAGGGATGAACAAGGGCATCAAGGGTGGTCTGGCACGTCTGATCCTGCATTACATTCGCCTGTGGGACCAGCGCACGTCGACCGGTGTGGATGCCTTCATCGCCAATTCCGGGTTTATCGGTGCGCGCATCAGCAAGGCCTATCGACGCGACTCCACCGTCATCTACCCGCCCGTGGACACGCTCGGCTTCACTGCCCAAGGCGCGCGCGGGGACTTCTACTTCTGCGCCTCACGGATGGTGCCTTACAAACGCATGCCGATGATCGTCGAAGCCTTCGCCGCGATGCCTGACAAACGCCTGATCATGATCGGCGACGGACCGGACCTGGCCAAGGCGCAGGCCATTGCCAGCCAGGTGAGCAACGTGACGCTGCTGGGTTTTCAGCCAGGTAACGTGCTGCTTGAGCACATGCGCAGCGCCAAAGCGTTTGTCTTTGCCGCCGAGGAGGATTTCGGCATCAGCCCGGTCGAGGCCCAGGCCTGCGGCACGCCGGTCATCGCCTTCGCCAAGGGCGGCGTCATGGAGACCGTGCACGGCCTGGATCACCCGCAACCGACCGGCGTGTTCTACCGACAGCAAACGGTCGCATCACTGATCGCCGCCATCGGCGAATTCGAAGCGGCGCAATCACGCATCTCTCCCGAGGCCTGCCGGGCCAATGCCGAGCGGTTTTCGGTCGCGCGCTTCGAGCAAGAGATCAAGGCCTTCGTCGAGGACCGTCTGACCGCCTCAAGCGGGATCCATCTGGCGCGCCTGCCTCAGTCGCCATGGGTCGCCCAGGCATCGCCTGGCCTGGGCAGCGAACTGCCGGGCCGTGTTGTCTCCCTGAAAACCGTCTGAGCGAGCCCTTCCCATGCGTACTTCAGTCCGCGGCATTCTGCGTGCCCACCAGTCAGCGCTTTCACTCGCCCATCGCTTGCTGGACCTGACCGTCATCGTGCTGATCGGTTACTGGCAAACCGGGCTGACGGTCACCGACAGCACAGAGGCCTGGTCGCACATTTTCCTCGCGGTGCTGGTCTTTCACTGGGTCAGCGAGTACCACCAGTTGTATGGCTCATGGCGCGGCGAGCGCATTCTGCGCGAGCTGACCAAGGTCTTCAGTTACTGGGCGATGACCTTCATCACCCTGCTGTCGCTGAACAGCCTGCTGCTCAACCAGACGCAATTGCCCGATAACGGCCAGATGAGCTGGTTTGCGCTGGCACTCGCCGTGCTGTGCGGCTACCGGCTGCTGATTCGTCTAGCCCTGCACACGTTGCGTCGGCGTGGCTTCAACACGCGTCGGGTGGCGATCGTCGGCACCGGGCAGGTCGGCGAGCGGCTGGCCCGGTCCATCGCCCTGGCGCCCTGGATGGGCCTGATCCTGCTGGGCTTTTACGACACGCACCCGCAGCAGATGAATCTGCAGGCGCACAAGCGCCGCCCGCCAGTATTGGGTGATCTGCAGCAGTTGATCGACGATGCCCGCGCAGGCCGGATCGACAAGGTGTACATCACCCTCGCCTTCAGCGCCGAACCGCAACTGCGCGAGTTGATTACCGGCCTGAGCGACACCACCGCCTCGGTGTACCTGATTCCGGATGTGTTCATGTTCGACCTGCTGCATGCGCGCAGTGAAAGCATCAACGGCCTGGCCAGCATCAGCATTTTCGACTCGCCCATGGACGGTGCCTGGAGCCTGGCCAAACGTGCCGAAGACATCGTGCTGTCGAGCCTGATTCTGTTGCTGATCGCTGTGCCGCTGCTGACCATCGCGGCAGCCATCAAGCTCACCTCGACCGGCCCGGTGCTGTTCCGCCAGCGCCGCTACGGGCTGGACGGCCGCTCGATCATGGTCTGGAAATTTCGCAGCATGCGCGTCCAGGAGAACACCGACGGGGTGCTTCAGGCGACGCGCAACGACGCGCGGGTAACGCCGCTGGGCCGTTTTTTGCGACGCACGTCGCTGGATGAACTGCCGCAGTTCTTCAATGTGCTGCACGGCGACATGTCCATCGTCGGCCCTCGCCCCCATGCCATTGCCCACAACGAGCAGTACCGCGGGCAGGTCAGCGGCTACATGTTGCGCCACAAGGTCAAGCCCGGCATCACCGGCTGGGCGCAGATCAACGGCTGGCGCGGCGAAACCGACACGCTGGACAAGATGCGCATGCGCGTCGAATTCGACCTGGACTACATCGAGCACTGGTCGATCTGGCTGGACCTGAAAATCATTCTGCTGACGCTGCTCAAGGGGTTCGTCAACAAGAACGCCTTCTGATGCCGGCGCTGCCCCGAGCACACACCCAACACCCTCGGTACGCAACACGAACGGAGCAATCCCATGAAAGGAAAAACGTCATGAATCGAAGCGTTACTGCGTTACTGCTGGTCAGTCTGGCGCTGCAAGGCTGTGCATTCGCGCCGGGGCAACATATGACGCCGGATGACGTCACCCTCGACAAACCTGACGAGCCCCGGGCACAGTTGATCGAGGTGACCCCGAAAACCCTGCAGCAACAGCAACTGCGCGCCACCGCAGAGGCCAAGGCCCTGCCGCAGGCGCTGCTGGACTACAGAACTCCGGAATACGTGATCGGTGCTGGCGATACCTTGCTGGTCACCGTGTTCGAACACCCCGAACTGACCGCGCCGGGCTCACAGGACCAACTGGATGCCAACACCCGGGAAGTGCTCAACGACGGCACGCTCTACTTCCCCTATGTAGGCAGAATCCGCGCGAGTGGCAGAACGGTCAGCGAGGTTCGTGAGCAGTTGCGCATGGGCCTGGCGCCGCAATACACCGAGGTCAAGGTCGACGTCAAAGTGCTGCGCTACAACAGCCAGCGAATACTGTTGTCCGGTTCTTTCAAGGTCCCAGGCCCGCAACCGATTACCAATATTCCGTTGAGCCTGGTGCAGGCGGTGAGTGTCGCCGGCGTCGACCTGACCGACGCCAACCTGGCCGGGCTGACCCTGCGCCGGGAGGGCAAGGATTACCTGATCGACATCGACTCGCTGAACCGCCGGGACTCGCAACTGAGCCGGATCTTCCTCAAGGACGGCGATTACCTGCACCTGAACAGCAACTCGCGAAACAAGATCTACGTGCTGGGCGAGGTCCGTAACCCTCAGGTGATCTCGTTCGGCACCACCCGCCTGACCCTGCTCGAAGCGCTGGGAAACTCCGGCGGCCTCAGCCCGGACAGCGCAGACGGCGATGCGGTGTACGTCATACGCGGTGCGGAAAACTTTGCCCAGGCGCCTTCCACCGTCTACCACCTCAATGCGAAAAAGCCCACTGCCTACCTGCTGGCGGGGCAGTTCGAGCTCAAGGCGCAGGATGTGGTGTTCGTCGGCCCTGCCGATATCACCCGCTGGAGCCGCTTCATCAGCCAGTTGCTCGGCTCGGCCAGTGTGATACAGACCGGTGCGGCCTTTCGCAACTGACCCGGACGGCCGTTCACCCATCTCCCTGCACGCGGTTGTGCAGGGATTTTTTTGCCTGTCACACCGCGTCAGACTGTTGCCAGAGCAACAGCTGTTCGACAGTTGACGGCTTTTGCATCAGCGCGGCGAACTCTCTCCCCCTGCATGCAATACACGCAGACCCAATAGCTGCGGGCCATAGCCAGCCACACAAAGAGGCTGGCACATAAGCTGCTTTGCAGGTTTACGCTTATCGCAAGGACATCCCACATGCGCGTCGTTTCACTTTCAGGCAGCCCCTCCCCAAAATCCCGTTCCGGCGTTGTGCTGGCCCACGCCAGCCGCTGGCTGCAGAGCCACGGCGTTGAAGTCACCACATTGCGCATACGCGACGTCAATGCAGAGGACCTGCTTTTCGCCCGTTTCGACAGCCCGCAGGTGCTGGAATTGATCGAAGCGGTCAGCCAGGCCGATGGCCTGCTGATCGGTACGCCGGTGTACAAGGCGTCATTTTCCGGCGCACTGAAAACCCTGCTCGACTTGCTGCCCGAGCGCGCGCTGCATGGCAAAGTGGTCTTGCCGCTGGCCACCGGCGGCAGTATCGCGCACATGCTGGCCGTGGATTACGCGCTCAAACCGGTGCTGTCGGCGCTCAAGTCGCAGGAAGTGCTGCACGGCATCTTCGCCATCGATACCCAGGTCAGCTACGACGACAACGAACAAGGCGGTACGCTGGACGAAGTTCTCACCGAGCGCCTGCATGAAGGGCTGGAACATTTCCACCACGGCCTGCAACGCCGCTTGCAGGCGCGTCACAAGCAGGCTGGCGGGCATTTGCAACTGGCGTTGTAGATCCGCGGAATAGCCTCGGCATCAATGCTCGATAAACAGCGGATACAACGAGGCCACCAACAGCGCTGCCATCACGCCGTTGAAAATACGTAACCCGAGCGGATCACGCAGAACGTTGCGCAGCAAACTGCCAAAGCCTGCCCAGACGCCCACGCTGGGCAGGTTGATCAGCGCAAACACTGCCGAAATCACCAGCACATTGTAGAAGTAGCCCTGCATGGGGGTGTAGGTGCTGATCGCGCCGATCGCCATGATCCAGGCCTTGGGATTGACCCATTGAAAGAGCGCGGCGCTCATGAAACTCAGCGGCTTGCCCTGGCTGTCGACCTTATCGGACGCGGGCCCCGACGTGGCGATTTTCCAGGCCAGGTACAGAAGGTAGGCAGCGCCCACGTAGCGCAGGATGGTGTAGAGAACCGGCCAGGCCTTGAACACACTGCCCAGACCGAAGCCGACGGCCAGCACCAGAACGAAAAAACCGACACTGATACCCAGCATGTGCGGCAGGGTGCGACTGAAACCGAAATTCACGCCCGAGGCCAGCAGCATCATGTTGTTGGGGCCGGGAGTAATGGAGGTGACGAACGCGAAGAGCGTGAACGCCAGAAGCAAATCGAAAGAGAGAAACATGCTGCCTGTCCGGATCAGTGAGTCAGGTACTCACCCTATCGAAGGCGTTGCAGGAAACACACGGACAGTTAAAGGCCAATTGCAGCAGTACAGTTTTTACGTAAAACCCTTTTCAGGCAGACTGTTAACCTTGTGGCTGCTGCCCCATGACCCCCAGGTCAACGCTGGTTTCGCCTTTTTCATCGAAGTCCCGCGCCTGCTGGAGCTGCGGATCCGCCATCAATTGCGCCTTGCGTGCCTGATACTCATCAAATGACAGGCCGCGACGGTTGAGATCTTCAAGGGCCAGTTGATGGCTTTCTTCAGCACTGAACGCGCGCTGCTCGACAGCGTGGTGAGTGGAGCAGCCGGAAACCAGCGCAACAGTGAATGTCAGGACAAGCGCAAGGGCAAGCATACGGTTCATCAGGGGCCTCCGGTCGGCTTCATTTCAGGAATGAAGCAAGGTTACGCCTGCCCCTGACGCAGCAAAAATCATCCGCCGTGATAGTCGCTATCGACTGTTGCGAGCATTCTCGATCAACACCTCGCGCAACGCCTGAGCCGCCGCTGAAAGCTTGTGATCGGCGAGCATCATCAGCCCGATGCGCCGCTCGATCAGCGGCTCCACCAGCGCTACGCAGCAGGCCCCCAGTTCCTGCATCTGCCCGATGCACAGTGACGGCACCGCGCTGACGCCCAGACCATTGGCAACCATGCGCCCGATGGTCGACAACTGATGACTCTCGAACGCGACCGCCAGCTTGCCGTGGCGCGGCTCGATAGCCTGCTCCAGCAGCAAACGCACCGCCGACGGGCGTTGCAGGGCGATGAAGTCTTCACGCAGCAGTTCTTCCCAGGTGACCTCACACCGCTCGGACAGCGACGACTCCCGTGGCACCACGGCGACGAAGCGATCCATATAGAACGGGGTGAACGACAGGGCACTGTTCGACTCGGGCTCAAAGCCGATACCCAGTTCGACACGGCGATGGCGGACCATTTCCAGCACTTGCTCATTGATCACGTCATGCACCGCCACATTGACGCGCGGGTAGCGCCCGCGAAACACCTTCAAGGCCGCTGGCAGCAGGTTGCCGGCAAACGACGGCATGGCGGCCACCGATACCCGGCCCGTTTGCAGGGTAAAACGCTGACGCAGCAGTTCTTCGGTGTTGTCCCAGTCGGCCAGCAACTGGCGCGCCAGCGGCAACAGGGTTTCGCCTTCGGGCGTCAGACCGACGTTGCGCGTGGTGCGCGTCAACAGCTGCCCGCCAAGGTCCTCCTCGAGGCTCTTGATCGTCAGGCTCAAGGCCGGCTGCGACACGTTGAGTCGCTCGCCGGCCTGAGCGAAGCTCAGGTACTGCGCGACGGCCAGAAAAGCGCGAAGCTGCTTGACGTTCATATATTTGCTTTTCTTATGAATTGATCAGAAAAACAAAATTAACAAATCAGTCCTGCCGAGAGAAGATGCAGATCACCCGATCCTCCGGCAGTGCGACTGTCGGTCAACAACTACAAAAGGCGGATCATCATGGCTGGACTCGATAAACGAGTAGCGACCTACGAAGAAGCTCTTGCCGGGCTGACCGACGACATGACGGTACTCTGCGGCGGCTTCGGCCTGTGCGGCATTCCGGAAAACCTGATCGCGCAGATCAAGCGCATGGGCATCAAGGGCCTGACCGTGGTTTCCAACAACTGCGGCGTTGACGGCTTCGGACTCGGCATCCTGCTGGAAGACCGGCAGATCCGCAAAATGATTTCGTCCTACGTCGGCGAGAATGCCTTGTTCGAAAAACAGCTGCTCAGCGGCGAGCTGGAAGTCGAACTCACGCCACAAGGCACCCTGGCGGAAAAACTGCGTGCCGGTGGCGCGGGCATTCCGGCGTTCTATACCGCAACCGGTTACGGAACGCCGGTCGCCGAAGGCAAGGAAACCCGCCAGTTCAACGGCCGCAACGTGATTCTGGAAGAGGCCATTACCGGTGACTTCGCCCTGATCAAGGGCTGGAAAGCCGACCACTTCGGCAACGTTATCTATCGTCATACCGCACAGAACTTCAACCCGGTGGTGGCCACCGCCGGACGGATCACCGTGGTCGAGGTCGAGGAAATCGTCGAGCCCGGCGTGCTGCTGCCGACCCAGATCCACACCCCCGGCATCTACGTCGACCGGGTCATTCAGGGCACTTTCGAAAAACGCATCGAACAGCGCACCGTCAGAAAATCCTGATAGCGCAGCCTTGGCCGTACAACAATAAAGAGGCTTCAGACGATGGCACTTTCCCGCGAACAAATGGCTCAACGTGTCGCCCGTGAACTCAAGGACGGCTATTACGTGAACCTTGGCATCGGTATTCCGACCCTGGTGGCCAACTACGTGCCCGATGACATCGACGTCATGCTCCAGTCGGAAAACGGCCTGCTGGGCATGGGCGCCTTCCCCACCGAAGACACCATCGACGCGGACATGATCAATGCCGGCAAGCAGACGGTCACCGCGCGCATCGGCGCTTCCATTTTCTCGTCGGCCGAATCCTTTGCCATGATCCGTGGCGGCCATGTCGACCTGACGGTGCTCGGCGCTTTCGAGGTGGATATCGAGGGCAACATTGCTTCGTGGATGATCCCCGGCAAGTTGGTCAAGGGCATGGGTGGCGCGATGGACCTGGTGGCGGGTGCCGACAACATCATCGTCACCATGACCCACGCGTCGAAGGACGGCGAATCCAAACTGCTCACCCGTTGCAGCCTGCCATTGACCGGCGCAGGCTGCATCCGCAAGGTGCTGACTGATCTGGCCTACCTCGAAATCGAAAACGGCGCTTTCATCCTCCGCGAACGCGCACCGGGGGTCAGCGTGGAAGAAATCGTGGCCAAAACCGCAGGCAAGCTGATCGTGCCGGATGACGTGATCGAGATGAGTTTCTGAGTCAGGCGTCTTTGATGCGCCTCTCGTTGCCACACGCCCGTGTGGCCTGCGCAAAGGTATGACGCAGAGCGTCACGAAATGCATGCCAACGCGGAGAATTGGCACGATACTCGTTCCCAAGCTCCGGCCTGGGAACGCCGTTCTGGACGCTCTGCGTCCGCAATAGTCGGCTGCTTAAGTCACTCCCCGATAATAATTACAAAAAGAGGTGCCCCAGATGGCCGCCAACATAGAAGAAAGCCGCTCCGCCCGATTTGCCTTGCGCTGCGCCGCGTGGGCTGAACGCTGGTTTCCTGATTCATGGGTATTTGCCGCATTGGCGGTGGTCATCGTCACGCTGGCGACGCTGGCCATCGGCGCACGCCCGGCCGAGGCTGCCAAGGCGTTCGGTGACGGGTTCTGGAGCCTGATCCCATTCACCATGCAGATGGCCTTCGTGGTCATCGGCGGTTACGTGGTCGCCAGCTCACCGCCTGCGGTACGCCTGATCGACCGCCTGGCCCGGGTGCCACGCAACGGTCGTTCGGCCGTGGCCTGGGTGGCGCTGATTTCCATGCTCGCTTCGCTGCTCAACTGGGGCCTTTCACTGGTGTTCGGCGGCCTGCTGGTACGTGCCCTCGCCCGCCGCACTGACCTGCGCATGGATTACCGCGCAGCCGGCGCCGCCGCCTATCTGGGCCTGGGTGCGGTCTGGGCATTGGGGTTATCGTCTTCGGCCGCGCAATTGCAGGCCAACCCGGCCAGTCTGCCGCCGTCGATCCTGGCGATTACCGGCGTGATCCCGTTCACACAAACCATCTTTCTCTGGCAATCCGGGGTCATGCTCGCCGCGCTGGTGGTCATCTCACTGATCGTTGCCTACGCCACCGCGCCCGGCCCGAACAGCGCCCGCGACGCCAAGGCCTGCGGTGTCGACCCGGCCTTCAACCTGCCGCCACTGCCGCCTCGTACACGGCCTGGGGAATGGCTGGAATACAGCCCGCTGCTGATCATCCTGATGGTGGTGCTGGGCGTTGGCTGGCTGTTCAACGAGTTTTCGAGCAAACCGGCGATCACGGCGATTTCCGGACTCAACACCTACAACTTTCTGTTCATCATGCTCGGTGCTCTGCTGCACTGGCGGCCGCGCAGTTTTCTCGACGCCGTCGCGCGGGCGGTGCCCACCACCACCGGTGTGCTGATTCAATTCCCTCTGTACGGTTCGATCGCAGCGCTGCTGACCACGGTCAAAGGCGGCGATGCGCAAACCCTGGCGCATTACATCTCGACGTTCTTCACCAGCATTGCCTCGCACGACACTTACGCAATTCTGATGGGGGTCTACTCGGCCATATTGGGCTTTTTCATTCCGTCAGGCGGCGGCAAGTGGATCATCGAAGCGCCCTACGTGATGCAAGTCGCCAACGACCTGCAGTATCACCTCGGCTGGGCAGTACAGATCTATAACGCAGCCGAAGCCCTGCCCAACCTGATAAACCCGTTCTACATGCTGCCACTGCTGGGCGTACTGGGTTTGAAGGCGCGTGACCTGATCGGCTTCTCGTTCGTACAGCTGCTGGTCCACACGCCGCTGGTGCTGTTTCTGCTCTGGGCACTGGGCACCACGCTGGCTTATGTGCCACCGGTAATGCCCTGAATGGTTAAGCGTCGAACGCGTAGTCACGTTCGACCCGGCAGATTCGCGTGGTAAACGCCTGATACCAGCGCGAACGTCCCTGCTCGCGGACCTGGGCATGATCGGCCTGCTGTTTCCAGGCCAGAATCGCGGCTTCATCGCGCCAGTAGGACACGGTGATGCCCAGGCCGTCATCACCGCGCGCCGACTCCACGCCCAGAAAGCCGGGCTGTTGTCGGGCCAGGCTGACCATGCGCTGCGCCGCCTCGGCGTACGCCTGATCATCGTCAGGCGTACGCAACGAGGTGAACACCACGGCGAAGTAAGGCGTGGCAACCCGCGTGGCCATCATGCCGGGTTGCTCAGGCAGGCGCGGACGAACGCGGCCACCACAGGAGGCGTCTGACCCTGCAACGCAGCTCGCTCGGGCTGGAACAGTGTGGCGACATAAAACGGGTGCCCCTGCAACTCCATGCAGCGCACTTCGCCCTCAAGACCGCGCCCACTGACTTTCAGGTGCTCGCCAAACAGCGCCGACTCCAGCTCGCGGCGCAGGCCGTAGCGGCAGTGATAGCGCTCTTCGATGTCGAGCCTGCCATAGGCTTGGGCAATCAGCGTGTCGGGTTGCAACTGGATCGCTGCCACCGATTCAACCAGCGAGCAACTGAGTGGCTCGATGATCACGTTTGCCGCGTCCGGCGCCGTTTCGCCATGTTCGGCGTCTGCCCAGCCCAGCTGGTGGCGGGCATACTCGAGCAACGCGTGCTGAAAGCCTCCGCACGTACCCAGAAACGGCACCCGATGCTCGCGAGCGAAACGAATGGCCGTCAACGCGCCCTGCATGTCCCGATACGGGCTGGCCGGAACGCACCACAGCCCATCGAATTCGGCGAGTTGCGCACCGCTGCCGATCCGCGGCGTCGGCAACCATTCGAAACCGACCGGCACCTGCGCGGCATCCGCAGCTCTCTGCAAGGCCAATGGAATGGCCTGATGCGCAGGGACATCCGCACTGAAGTCGCCTATCAGACCGATCCGTATCCCGTCGCCTGTGTTGTCTGCTTTGCCCATGCCCTGCTCCCTGTTTGATGTCGTACAGCCCGGGCGGACTATAAACAGGCAGCAAAACCAGCAGAATGGGCGTTACAGCAATGCCTCGCGTGCAAGCGTGCACGGTTGCTCATTCAGTCACAGGCGTCAGCACCGGTTGCCCGGCGAAAAACGCCAGCAGGTTATCGTTGACCATCTGCACACTGTCTCTCGACGCCTCGGGAGACAGGCCTGCCACGTGCGGTGTCAGCACAACATTATCCAGCGTCTTGAGCACGTCCGGCACTGTCGGCTCATCGTCGAACACGTCCAGCGCAGCCCCGGCAATCTGCTCATTCTGCAGTGCACTGACCAACGCCTGGGTATCCACCACGCTGGCGCGGGCAATGTTGACCAGAAACCCGTCAGTGCCCAGCGCCTCAAGCACTCGGGCGTCGATCAGGTGCTGCGTACCACTGCCACCGGGCGTGGCGATGACCAGAAAATCCGATGCGGCCGCCAGCGCCTGCGCTGTCGCATGCCAGGTGTAATCGCAGTCAGTGCGCGGCTTGCGATTGTGGTAACCGATGGCGATATCGAAGGCGGCTGCCCGCTTGGCAATCGCCAGCCCTACCGCCCCCAGTCCGACGATACCCAGGCGCTTGCCTGCCAGCGACGGGCGCACCACCTTGCGCCATTCACTGCGGCGCACCGAGGCATCGGCCTGCGGAATGTCGCGTACCAAAGACAGCAGCAACGCCAGCGTATGATCGGCCACCGTGGCGGCGTTGACGCCTGCACCATTGGTCACGACGATGCCCCGCGCCTGCGCGGCAGGCAGATCGACCTTCTCGTAACCGGCGCCGCTTACGCAAATGATGCGCAGCTGCGGCAGTGCATCCATTTCCTCGGCGAAAAATCCCAGCGGCCCGCGTGTCACCACTGCGCTGATGCTCGGCCCGTGCATGGCAATCGCCTCGGCGCGCAGTTCGGCCGTCGGGGCGCGAATCAACTGAAAGCCGCTGCTTTCAAGAATCGGCAAATACGTGTCCAGGTTTTCGACCAGCACCAATACCGTTGTCATGCGCGCTCCCGCTCGATCAGCAAAACGTTGACCTTAACGCGACTCGACGCGCTTGTGCAGAGCCGCTGACGCCGGAACTGAAAAAAGCCTTCCCGAACACGCCGAGCATTCATAAAGTGGACGCATTTGCCGGACAGACTAATGCGCAAGCAGACTTGGCAATCAGCAGAGTGCGTTATGGTTGCGTGCAGTGACGCGACCAGTGGCTCTACGGTCTGGCGCGCAGGCTGCTCATAAAAACAGGCTTTCTCAAAAACAAGGAAACACCCGCCCATGCAAGGATTTCCCACCACCCTGTTGAAAAAGACCCTTTTGGCTGCGGCTGTCATGTCGGGCCTGATGCTGTCGTCAGGCATGGCAGCGGCGGCGGACGCCCCAGGCAAGGTGCTGAGCGAGAAATACGGCCTGCCCTGGCCAGCGGTGATCGCCCATCGCGGTGCTTCGTTCGACGCACCGGAAGAAACCATCCCGGCCTACACCCTGGCGCGCGATCTGGGCGCGGACTACCTGGAAATGGACATCCAGCGAACAAAGGACGGCGTGCTGATAGCGCTGCACGATGACGTGCTGGAACGCACCACCAACATCGCTGACGTGTTCCCGACCCGGGTAAAAGACCCGGTCAGCACGTTCACTCTGGCGGAGCTCAAGCAACTGGATGCCGGCTCGTGGTTCAACAAGGCCTACCCGGAAAGGGCTCGCGACAGTTACAACGGGTTGCAGATCCTGACGCTGGATGAGGTCATCGACATCGCCGAGGGCGGCGCCAACAAGCCGGGGCTGTACATCGAGACCAAGGTGCCGAACAAGTTTCCCGGTGTCGAAGCCGACCTGAAGAAACTGCTGGCCAAACGCGGCTGGCTCGAACAGCGCCCTGCGGCAGCGCCCGGCCATGTCAATGTCGCGCACATGCCAGGACGCGTGGTCCTGCAGACGTTCGAGAAGCAAAGCCTGGAACTGCTGCAGAAAGAAATGCCGAAAGTGCCCAAGGTCATGCTGCTGTGGATTGGCGAAGGCTCGATAGAGCCCAAATCCAGCGTCGCGTTCAAGGACTCCGGGGCCAAGGACAAGGCCAGCTATTACGCGACCCAGGAAGTCAAATCACCGCAGGAGTTCGAGCAGTGGATTGACTGGGCCAAGGCCCACGGCGCCATCGGCACCGGCCCTTCGTCGCAACTGGCCAAGGGTGGCGACCAGAGCTATATGGACCTGGTCAAACCCTGGATGAACAACCTGACCCACGAGAAAGGCATGGTGATCCACCCGTACACGGTGGACGACGCAGAGGACTTCAAGCGGATCAGCCATGATGGCGCGGACGGCTTCTTCACCAACCGCACCGCCGAACTGTTGAAGTTCTACGGACGGCCAGCGAAAGAAAGCATTGAAACGATTCTGAAGCGTAACGGCTACTGATCCAGCGGCTGGCCGCATCCGGCGATGCGGCCAGTCAATCAGAAGTCGATAGTGCCCGACAGCTTGAGGGTACGAGGCTCGCCCTGAGTCAGATAACCGCCATAGGCGGACTCCCAGTAATCCTTGTTCATCAGGTTTTCGACATTGGCGCGCAGGGTCACGTCCTTTTGTGCAACGTTGAAGGTATAGCGTGCGCCCAGGTCGAAGCGGTTCCAGGTCGGGATGCTCAGGTTGTTGGCAGCATCGACATATTGCCCACCGGTGCGCAGCATGCGCGCATTGATGGCCGCGCCTTCGATTCCCGGAATATCCCAATCGGCACCCGCGTTGAACTGGAAGGTCGGCACACCTACGGCCCGATTGCCGTCGTTGCTGCCACCGTCCGTACCGCTCACCTCGGTGTCCATCAGGGTCAGACCGGCCAGCAGACGCAAGCCGCTGACAGGCTGGCCAAACACGTTCATCTCCACGCCGCGGTTGCGCTGCTGACCGTCACGGACATAACGCGACCCGGTGCCTTCCAGAACCTGGTAGCCGTCAGCCGGTTGCTCGATGCGGTACACGCCCAGGCTCGCGCCGAATGTACCCATGTCCAGCTTGACGCCCGCTTCCACCTGTTTCGAACGCGACGGCGCAAAAACTTCGCCAGGGTTGATGGTGACTGTATTCGGAGCCGTCGGACCTTGCGCCAGACCTTCGATGCGGTTGGCGTAGAACGACACATATTGCCAGGGCTTGAATACCACCCCGTAGACCGGCGTGGTGATCGCTTCGTCGTACAGCGCATTGCGCGGGCCGCTGCCGTATTCATACCCCTGGACACGCAATTGCTGGCGGCGCAGGCCTGCGGTCAGCAGCAGTCGATCATCGAAGAAACCCAATGTGTCGGAGAGCGCGACGCTGCGCATGCGGCTCTTGCCGACAATGCCGGGATCATTCAGATCGCCTGCGGTGAAACTGTCGAGTGCCGGGCGCTCCTGGGAGACAGGGTCGTAAAGGTTGTTGCTGGAGGTGCCGCCGAACAGATACGCACTGCGCTGCTCGGTCCAGATGCCGGAGAGCCCGAAGTTGACCTTGTGGCTGACCGCACCGGTCTGCAGCTTGCCGTTGATGCCGGCCATGGCGGTCTTGTTGTCTTCGTCGTGCGGGATGAAAGACGGTGCGGCCGTGGTGTTGCCCGCGGCATCGTGGACAGTTGGCGAGCCATATACGCCGACCTCGCGGGTGTGCTTCGCGCCCGCTGCGGCGTACAGCGTCCAGTCCTCGTTGAGATCGTACTCGGCACGGCTCATGCCGAAGGTGTCTTCGGTTTCGGTCCAGGTCCAGTTCGGCGCGTAATTGGTATCCGAGTCCGGAGCATGCGGCACGCTGGTCAGAGCGCTGTCGACAAACACCGTGTTGCGGCTCTGGTTGATGCGCTGCTTCTGGTAGGCAAAATCACCGGAAAGACGGAAGTTGTCACCTCGGTAATCAAGCCCCAGCGCGAACAGCTTGCTGCGATGCTCTTCGTCCTCGACACCGGTCTCGCCTTCGCGCTGCGACAGGTTGAGACGCGCGCCGAAGCGATTGCCTTCGCCGAAGCGCTGCCCCAGATCGAGATGCTCGCCGATCCGGCCGTCGTTGCTGATGTCGGTGGTGAAACGACGCGTCGGCGTATCCTGCGCGCGCTTGGGCTGCAGGTTCACGCCGCCGCCAATCCCGGAACCGGTGGGGGTCACGCCGTTGATGAAGGCATTGGGGCCCTTGAACACTTCAACGCGTTCCAGCGCATCGGCCGATATGATCTGGCGCGGCAGTACGCCGTAAAGGCCGTTATAGGAAATATCATCGGTGGTCAGCTTGAAGCCGCGAATGACGAAGATACTCGAAGCGTTGGCATAGCCACTCGACTGACGCACCGATGCATCATTGAGCAGTACGTCGCCTACGGTTTCGGCCTGCTGATCCTCGATCAACTGTTCGGTGTAGCTGCTCATGGTGAACGGCACGTCCATGATGTCGGCATTGCCCAGAACACCCAGTTGCCCGCCGCGCGCCACCTGCCCGCCGGCATAAACCGGCGCAAGCGCGTGAGGGTCGGACTTGTCGGCACTGATATCGGTCTCCCCCAGCACCACAGGGCCGTCCTGCCGAGTGGCAGCCTCTGCAGCGGCCCAGGCCGGAGATCCAATGGAACAGCAAAACGCGAGCAACGTAAGGCGCATCGGCAACGATGGTGAGTTCATCAATAGGTCCTGAAGACAGGTTGAATGAGATCGGAAGCAACCGTCCTGGACATCGCCGATCGGGTGGATGCGAAATGATATCAGATGTTACTGGTAATGCTTATCATTTGTTTAAACGTGAAAAGTGATAATCGAGCGGCGCCACACAAGCGTTACTGCGCCGGAGTGTCAGGCCCCCGGCACGCATGAGCTTCCGTGGCGTTGCGCAATGCTTTGAAACAGGTTGGCGACAGCCACAGGAGGGCGACTGTCGTGTAAGCTCACAGGCTATTGGTTTTCCCATCGAGAGGCCTATGCAGTCCACTTTCCGACGCTCGACCCTGGCAGCACTTCGTGGTTTTGCCTTGCAGAGCGATGCAATCTCCATTGTTCCTTCTGCCGCCGACTATCGACGCTGCCTGCTGGAAAGGATCGCTTCGGCCACCCGACGCATCTATATCATCGCGCTGTACCTGCAACAGGATGAAGCCGGCCAGGAGATTCTCGACGCGCTGTACGCCGCCAAAACCGCGAGGCCGGAGCTGGATGTGGTGGTGCTGGTCGACTGGTTCCGTGCACAACGCGGCCTGATCGGCGCCGGACGCCAGCCCGGCAACTCGACCTGGTATCAGGCGCAGAACCTCGAATACGATGAAGAAGTGCCGATCTACGGCGTGCCGGTGCAGACCCGCGAACTGTTCGGGGTGCTGCACCTCAAGGGCAGTGTGATCGACGACTGCGTGATCTACAGCGGCGCGAGCATCAACAACGTCTACCTGCACAAGCTCGACAAATACCGTCTGGACCGTTATCACCTGATCGAAAACGCGGCACTGGCCGACGCTTTCCAGAATCTGGTGCAGCGGGAAATACTCTCTTCGCCGGCCGTGCACCGCCTCGATCTGCAATCGCCACCCAGCTCACGCAGTTTGCGCAGCGAGATCCGAGCGTTTCGTGGCGACCTGAAACGCGCCGCCTACGACACCTCGGCGGGCGAAAAGGAAAACGGCGACATGCGGGTGATTCCGCTGCTCGGCGTCGGCCCGCGCAACAATCTCAACCGCGCCATCTGCGATCTGATCGCATCGAGCAAGATCCAGCTGACCATCTGCACGCCATACTTCAACCTGCCGGTGGCCGTCACCCGCGAGATCAACCGGGCGCTCAAGCGCGGCGTGCAGGTCGACATCATCATTGGCGACAAGACCGCCAACGACTTCTTCATCGATCCGGATGAGCCGTTCAAGGTGATCTCGGCCCTGCCCTATCTGTATGAAATCAGCCTGCGGCGCTTTGCCCACAAGCATCAGAAGGCAATCGCCCAGCACCGCCTCAATGTGCACCTGTGGAAACACGGCGATAACACCTTCCACCTCAAAGGCATCTGGGTCGACCAGCGCTATACCCTGCTGACCGGCAACAACCTGAACCCTCGCGCCTTCAACCTGGACCTGGAAAACGCCTTGCTGATCGACGATCCAAAGGGCCGATGGAGCGAACCACGGGAAGCGGAAATCGCCCATTTGATGCGCAACACGCAGCGCGTCAACCAGTATGACGAACTCGACACCCTCGCCAACTACCCCGAAGGCGTACGCAAGTTTCTCAAGCGTGTCAGCCGCGTGCGGGTCGAGCGACTGTTGTACCGTATTCTCTGAGCCTTCAACGTGCGGCCGGCATGCCAGCCATGGTCAGGCGTGCCGGCGCCACGTATCCCTTGGCAAACGCCGAACAGTGGCCTTGCCTCAAGGCCGTTTGGCACCCAGTTGTTTCCACATCTTCTGCGTGATCTTGCGCCGGTTACTGTAACCGGCCCACGGGTCGTCCTTGAGGCGCTTCAAACGCTGCTCAAGGTTGGTGATGTCCCACTGCGCCGAGGACTTCAGACCCGCCAGCTCATCCAGCGCGATCGGCACCGAGACCGGCAACCCTGGACGGGCGCGGACTGAATAGGCAGTCACGGTACTGCCGCCGCGGCTGTTGCGCAGGTAATCGATGAAGATTTTTCCGACGCGGTTTTTCGGCCCCATGGTGGCGGTGAAGCGCTCCGGCAACTGACGGCTGGCAAACTCGGCGATGGCCTTGGCGAACGCCTTCACGGTGTCCCAGTCGGCTTGGCGCGCCAGCGGCACGATGATGTGCATACCCTTGCCGCCGCTGGTCTTGAGGAAAGCCTCCAGGCCCAGCTCCTCCAGTACGGCGAGCACCATTTGCGTGGCTTCGATCATGCTGCGCCAGGGCAGGGCCGGATCGGGATCAAGGTCCAGCACGAAATGGTCCGGCGTTTCGATCCTGTCACGCGTCGCCCCCCAGGTATGCAGCTCGATGGCGCCCATTTGCGCAGCACCGATCAGTGCCGGCAACGAATCTATTTCCATCAGCGCGGCATGCCCGGGGTCCAGCGCACGATCCAGTTGTCTGATGTGCGGGATCGCCAGATGCTCGGCATGCTTCTGGAAAAACTGCTCACCGTCGATACCCTCCGGACAACGCAGCAGTGCCACGGGACGCTTGTTCAGGTACGGCAGAATCCAGTCGGCGATGGACTCGTAAAACTGTGCAAGTTCGATCTTGCTGGTGCCGGTCTTGCTATCGATGATGCGGTCCGGATGACTGACCCCGGTGCCCGCCACATCAACTTTTCCCTGCGCGGCCTTTTTGCGCGCCTGTGGCGCTGCCGTTTTGGTTGGGGTCTGGCTGGCTACTTTGGCAGGCTGAGCATCTTCACGCACCACGTCCTTGGCCGGCTTGTCGTTACGCAGCCCGACAAAGGCAGCCTGGCGGACAATGCCTTCGCGGGTCCACTGGGCGAACTCGGTTTCGCAGACCAGTTTCGGCTCCACCCACTGCACGCCACGTGCCTGGGACGCGGAGAGTTTTTTGGCCAGCGGTGAATCCTTGCGCTGCAACTTCTTCAGTTGTTTATGCAGTTGCTCAAGGCTCACTTCAGTGAACCCGGTGCCGACCCGCCCGGCGTAGACCAGCCCGTCCTCACCGGCATTGACCGCCAGCAACAAGGCACCGAACGCCGATCGGCTACCCTGCGGTGCCGTGTAGCCGACGACCACGAATTCCTGCCGCAAGCGACATTTGAGCTTGATCCAGTCGGCATTGCGTTTGCTGACGTACGCACTGCCGGCACGCTTGCCGATCACCCCTTCCAGGCCCATTGCCGCAGCACTCGCGACAATATCCTGATGACCCGCCTGAAAGGCATCCGAATAACGCAACAAGCGACTTTTCTGTGCGTCGACAACGTGTTTCAAGGCGTCACGACGCTGCTCAAGCGGCACTTCGCGCAGGTCCTCCGCGCTCAAAAACGGCATGTCGAACAGGTAATACAGAATGTCCTTGCTGTTCCCCGCGTCAAAAGCATTCTGCAGGCCCTGGAAATCAGGCAGCCCTTGCTCGTCGAGAACCACCACTTCGCCGTCGAACCAACTGTCGCGCAGCTTCATGCCCTTGAGCGCCTTGACCAGCTCCGGCAGCCGCTCGGTCCAGTCATGCCCGTTGCGCGTGAACAGACGCACGTCAGCGCCCTCAATGCGGGTCAGCATGCGGTAACCGTCGAATTTGATTTCGTACAGCCAGTCACCGGCTGGCGGCGCCTCCACCAGCGTCGCCAGTTGCGGCGAAAGCGTGTCCGGGAAAGCCGATTTCGCTTTCCTGCGCGTCGGTTTTGCCGCTGGCTTTGGCGCTTTTGATTTTGATGTGGAGGCCTTGGCTTTTCCGTTTGCAGCACTGGCCGCGGACTTTTTCGGAGTACTGCGCTCTTCGCCCACATGAGCACCACTGATCACGCTTTGCGGCTGCTCCTGGGTAATGTCGTACTCGGCAGCAGGTCGCGCGATGTCATCCTTTTCCTTGATCAGCAGCCACTGTTCCTTGCTGCCGCTGCCCTTGAGCCGGGTACGCACCAGCGCCCAGTCACCGCTGAGCTTCTCGCCGACCAGGGTGAACTTGAGTTTGCCCTCCGCATAGGTCTTTTGCGGATCGCCGTGCGGTTGCCAGACACCCCGGTCCCAGACGATCACATCACCGCCACCGTATTGACCCTGCGGGATACTGCCCTCGAAGCCGGCATAGTCCAGCGGATGGTCTTCGACATGCACTGCCAGGCGTTTTTGCGTGGGGTCCAGGCTCGGGCCTTTGGGCACGGCCCAGCTCTTGAGCGTGCCCTCGAGCTCCAGTCGAAAGTCATAGTGCAGGTTCCGTGCGTCATGCTTCTGGATCACGAAACCGAGCGCACCGGGCTGCGATTTGCCTTTGCCCTTGCGCTTGCTTTCGGCAGGCTCGGAGGTGATGGCGAAGTTGCGCTTGCGGGTGTATTCACTGGCGGGCTTGGCCATCACCGGTCACTCCGTAGGGCTCAAGAGGCTTTGCTGGTTTTCTTGCGCGCGGCGGGCCGCTTGGGTCTGGCACCGTCCTTGTCGGCCGGTTTTTCCTTCGTCGCAGGCTTGCTCGCCTTGCCTTTACTGGCACCACCCTTGCCCGCCAGACTGCGCCGCAGCAAGTCGGTGAGGTCGATGACATCGGCACTCTTGCGTTCTTCTTCGGCCGGATCGGACTCGACATCTTCGATCTCGCCTTCGTCTGCCTTGGTCTTGACCAAGTGCATGATCTTGTCCTGAAAGGTGTCGCGATACAGCTCAGGCTGCCAGTCGGCGCTCATGTCCTTGACCAGACGCTTGGCCATGTCACGTTCGCTCTTGTTCAACTTGGCGTCGGTCACCGCATCGCTCAGTTCCAGTGCGTCCAGCTCACGCACGTCGGCAGGCCAGCGCAGGATTACCATGACCAGCGCCGATTCCAGCGGCATGACCGCCGCCAAGTGTTCGCGGGTATGCAGCACCACATTGGCCAAGGCGACCTTTTTGGTATCGACCAGGGTTTCGCGCAACAACGCATAGACTTTCTCGCCGCGCTTGTCGGGGGTCAGAAAATAAGGCGTGTCGATGTTCTGCAGGGGGATCTGCTGACTGTCGACGAAAGCGAATATGTCGATGGTCTGCGTCGATTTGGGGTGCGCGGAACGAATTTCCTCCTCGCTGAGCACCACATAGCGATCCTTCTCGTACGCCACGCCCTTGACGATGTTTTCGCTGGTGACTTCCTTGCCGGTGACCTTGTTGATCCGCTTGTAGCCGACCGGGTCCATGCTGCGTTTATCGAGCCAGTCGAAGTCGACACTGGTCGACGTTGTCGCCGAGACCAGCGCGACGGGTATATGCACCAGCCCGAAGCTGATTGCACCCTTCCAGATTGCCCTTGCCATGGTCTGACTCCTGTTGATCCTGGAAAAGTGACAGGGCCGGCCGGAGAAAAGTTTCGACAGGCTGACGAGCGCCGGGAAACCTGCTGAGCCGGGCGAGTTTTTTATCGTGAAGAACCAACTATCAACGTTTTGGCTTCTGATAGCCGGGATGGGGATCGGGGTCGCATTACCGTCGAAGCCTCGTATGGCAAGGGTTTGCGCAGGACTCTGCGGAGTTGCTTACTCCGCATATGCACTTAGGATCTAAAAATATGGTTTAACGTTCTTTTGCGGAATAAAAAAGACGTTCTATAAATGGCCCCACCCCCGAACGCTGTTGGTGAGGTGTCTGCCAACCGACAGCGGGTCCCGTCAGCTCTCACCTGGCTGATTACTTCCAAGGATTTGTCATGAACGTTTTCTGGTTTCTTCCGACTCACGGCGATGGCCATTATCTGGGCACGACAAAGGGCGCACGTCCCGTCACCCTCAACTATTTGAAACAGGTGGCGCAGGCCGCCGATGACCTGGGCTATTACGGCGTATTGATCCCTACCGGTCGCTCCTGCGAGGACTCGTGGGTCATCGCCTCGGCGCTGGTGCCGTTGACCGAGCGTTTGAAGTACCTGGTGGCGATCCGCCCGGGCATCATCTCGCCGACCGTCTCGGCACGCATGGCAGCCACGCTGGATCGTCTTTCCGGCGGCCGGTTGCTGATCAACGTGGTGACCGGCGGCGACCCGGACGAAAACCGTGGCGATGGCAGCTTCCTCGACCACAGTGAGCGTTATGAAGTCACTGACGAATTTCTGAAAATCTGGCGTCGCGTCCTGCAAGGTGAGGCGGTCGACTTCGAAGGCAAGCACTTGCGCGTACAGAATGCCAAGGCGCTTTACCCGCCGATTCAAAAACCCTACCCGCCGCTGTACTTCGGTGGTTCCTCCGACGCGGCGCATGACCTTGCGGCCGATCAGGTGGACGTGTACCTGACCTGGGGCGAGCCTCCGGCAGCCGTGGCGCAGAAACTCGCCGATGTACGTGAACGGGCAGCGCGCAAGGGACGTACCGTGAAGTTCGGCATTCGCCTGCACGTCATCGTGCGCGAGACCAGCGAAGAAGCCTGGAAAGCGGCCAGCACGCTGATCGAACACATCAGCGATGACACCATTGCTGCAGCGCAGAAGTCCTTTTCACGCTTTGATTCCGAAGGTCAGCGGCGCATGGCAGCACTGCATGACGGGCGCCGCGACAACCTGGAGATCGCGCCCAACCTGTGGGCCGGTGTCGGCCTGGTGCGTGGTGGTGCAGGCACGGCGCTGGTCGGCAATCCCGAAGAAGTCGCGGCACGCATCAAGGAATACGCCGACCTGGGCATCGAGAGCTTCATTTTCTCGGGTTACCCGCATCTTGAAGAAGCCTACCGCTTCGCCGAACTGGTCTTCCCGCTGCTGCCCGAGCCTTACGCCAGCCTCGCCGGGCGTGGCATCACCAACCTGACGGGCCCGTTCGGCGAAATGATCGCCAACGATCTGCCCCCGCAGGCCAAGTGATGTCCGGACAACTGCTGACCCTACCCCACTCGCCTGCGCTGGCCACCTCGATCAGGGCCACCGCGCAGGTGTTCGAAGACCCCAGATCCCGGGCCCTGCTCGCTCACGTGCGGCAGGTTGCGCCCAGCGATGCCAGCGTGCTGATCATCGGCGAGACCGGCACCGGCAAGGAACTGGTTGCTCGCCACGTCCACGAACTGAGCGCCCGCCGCGACAAGCCGTTCGTGGCGGTCAACTGCGGCGCTTTCTCCGAAAACCTGATCGAGGCCGAACTGTTCGGCCACGAAAAAGGGGCGTTCACCGGAGCGATCAGCGCCAAGGCTGGCTGGTTCGAAGAGGCCAACGGCGGCACGCTGTTTCTCGATGAGATCGGCGACCTGCCCATGTCGCTGCAGGTCAAATTGCTGCGCGTGCTTCAGGAACGTGAAGTGGTGCGTCTGGGCTCGCGCAAGAGTGTGCCGATTGACGTGCGCGTCCTGGCGGCGACCAACGTGCAGCTGGAAAAGGCCATCAACGCCGGGCATTTTCGCGAAGACCTTTATTACCGGCTCGATGTGGTCAATCTGGAATTGAGCCCGCTGCGCGACCGGCCGGGCGACATCCTGCCCCTGGCCCGGCACTTCATAGAGGTCTACGGCCAGCGGCTGCGGCATGGTCCGGTGCGGATCAGCCCCGAAGCCGAGCACAAGCTCAAGACTTACAGCTGGCCGGGGAACATTCGCGAGCTGGAAAACGTCATCCATCACACCCTGCTGGTCTGCCGTGAAGGCGTTATTCAGCGTGATGACCTGCGCCTGTCGAACCTTAGAATCGAGCGTCAGGATGACCAGAACCCGTCTGACGAATCAGCCGAGCAACTGCTCAACCGGGCGTTTCAAAAGCTGTTTGAAGAACAGGCCGGAGCCTTGCACGAGAAGGTCGAAGATACGCTGCTCAGAACGGCCTATCGCTTCTGCCACCACAACCAGGTGCACACAGCCAGCCTGCTGGGCCTGACCCGCAACGTCACGCGTACGCGTTTGATCAAGATTGGCGAGCTGGCGGTCAACAAACGCAGACCGGGTGAAAATGTCCAGGGCGACCGGATGCTGCACCTGTCGGTGTGAAGGTCAAGACCGATGACGCAGAGCGTCATGAAAGGCATTCCCACGCTGGAGCGTGAGGAACGATCACTGTCCGGCAGAACACCATCGTGTCCATGCTAGGCGGTGCGGCGCCAAGAGCTGACGCGGAGCGTCACGAACGGCATTCCCACGCTGGAGCGTGAGGAACGATCACTGGCAAAACACTATCGTGCCCATGCTCCGCGTGGGCATGCCCGTTCCGGACGCTCTGCGTCCTCTTCTGAGCAGGCGGCGCTTTACGACAAGCGCATCGCCAGCGCCTTGGCCTGAATTGCCACGTCGGTCACCGCAGTGCTTTCCCACCACATGCCGCGCAATGGCGGGCCCATGGCGAACAGACGTGCCGAATACTGACCGTGTGCGTCGAGCACTGCGCCAGTGGCGTCGGCGGCGATGCCGAGTGCCAGCGGACCGGGCTGGATCAGCCCGCGTGCCAGCAGCTGCCGGGGCAACGGGCGGTCCACGCGCCGCCAGTCGTATTCGATACCGGTGGAGTTGATCAACGCATCGCCGGTGATCTGCGTCGGCTGACTCTCCCCGCGTCGACGAACGCTGATCTGTACCTGACCTGACGGCAGGCTGGCCACGCCCTGCAGCGAGGCCGCATCAATACTCAACCGCCCTTGCCTGATCAGCCGCGCCAGTAGCGCAGCGCTCGGCGGCGGGGAGCGATGGTGGTGACTCTCCCACCAAGGCCTTACATGACGGACGAACTGGCGGCGCTGCTGGTCGCTGGCCTGATTCCACAGCCTGCCGACGTTGGCCCGCACGGTGTCCAGCGGGGCCTGCCAGTCAATGCCGCTCTCGATGGCCAGTTCGCACTGTTCACGCACTTTGCGCACCAGTTGCCGAGTGCTGCGGATACTCGGGTCCTGAGCAAGAAAATCAGACCATTCCGGCGGCTGACGCCGAACGTGCGGCAGCAGGCCGTGCCGGGAAAAAATCTGAATGGGCCCGCGGTGCCCCGCCGTTTCCAGCGAGACCAGCGCATCGACCATGGTCAGCCCCGAACCGATGATCAGCACCTTTGACTGCGGATCAAGCTTTTTCATCACCGCCACATCCCAAGGGTCCAGCGCTGCCGTGTTCAGCTCGTTCGAATCGCGTCGCGGGGTGCGTGAAGCCGCGTACATGCCGGTCGCCAGCACGGCACGGCTACCGCGCAACTTACGGCCGTCAGCCAGCGAGACACTGACCCCACCTTCATGGACCTGCAGGTCGACTGCCTCGCCGGGCACATGCACGGCGGTCGAGCCAAAGGCTTCAGCAGCGCTTCGGGCTTCACGCAGTCGCTGCTGAACATAAAGCCCGAACACACCGCGTGGCGGAAACAGTTCGGCGACCGGGACCCTCTGCTCATAAGCTTCAGGCCAGCCCCCGGCGGCCAGATAGTCAGTCAGCCACTGGGTGAGGTCATCCGGATTATCCGGATCGACGCTCATCCGCGCAGCGTTGCCATTGAGTGTATGGCCCGGCTCCGTCGCACTGTAGGCCTCGCCCCTGCCGAGTTCGCTGCGGGTTTCGATAATCAGGATTCGGCGCTGGCCCGGTCTGCGCAGCAGTTGCGCCGCCAGCATGGTGCCGCTCAGACCGCCGCCGATGATCAGAATGTCAGCCGTCTGGTGGGAATCTTCGGTCATCGAACAGCGCCTCGGTCGAGTTGCGATAAAGAATCGGAAAGGTCAGAGCACGACATTACGCACGAAGCGCAGGGGCACATCGGCGTCATTGCAGTAGCGGTGCGGCTGGTTGCTGGGAAACATGAAGAACTCGCCCGCCCCGACCTGCTGCACGGCCGCAGGGTCGGCAAAGCGCAACGTCAGATGCCCTTCGACGACGTAGACCTGTTCACTCCAGCCATCGGGATCGGCCTCCGAGACATAGGCGTCCCCAGGCTGCAGACAGAATTCCCACAGCTCCACCTCGCGCCGGGCAACGGCCCTGGCCAGCAGTACCGCCTTGCTGCCGACGATCGTACCGGCCCATGCCAGCTCGTTGATGCGGCTGTAATCACGATTTTCAGGTGCCTGGATCAGGTCGCTGAACGCCACTTCCAAGGCTTCGGCCACGCGGTCCAGTGTCGCCAGGCTGACGTTTTTTTCGCCGGCCTCGATAGCGACCAGCATGCGTCGGCTGACTCCGGACTTTTCCGCCAGAGCCGTCTGGCTGAGGTCCGCACTGTTACGCAGACGCCGGACGTTCTGGCTGACGTGCTGCAGCACCGGAGGGCGCTGGGAATTTTCTTTGTGCATGCAGGTGCTCACATCAAACCGTTGCGCATTATACTGCCCAACCCAGGGACACTGTCAGGTTGTTCCGCCTCTCACCGCGCGCATGGCAATTAACAGGAACCAGGAGCTGACATGAAGTCTATCAGCCGCATACCCCGCATCAGCAAGGCAGAAGCCGTACTGATTCTGATCACCATGCTCTGGGGAGGCACCTTTCTGCTGGTCCAGCATGCGATGACCGTTAGCGGGCCGATGTTCTTCGTCGGCCTGCGCTTTGCCGCCGCAGCGCTTATCGTAGCGCTGTTTTCAATAAAGGTGCTGCGCGGTCTTACCTTCCTCGAACTCAAGGCGGGCGTCTTCATCGGCACCGCGATCATGCTCGGTTACGGTTTGCAGACGATCGGACTGCAGACTATCCCCAGCAGCCAGTCCGCGTTCATCACGGCACTCTACGTGCCCTGCGTGCCTTTGTTGCAATGGCTGGTACTCGGTCGACGACCAGGATTGATGCCGACACTGGGCATCATCCTGGCTTTCACCGGGCTGATGCTGGTAGCGGGGCCGCAAGGCGCATCCCTGCAACTCAGTTCCGGCGAAATCGTGACGCTGATCAGCACGGTGGCCATTGCCGCCGAGATCATCATGATCAGCGCCTATGCCGGTGAGGTCGATGTGCGTCGAGTCACGGTGGTGCAACTGGCCACCGCTTCAGCGCTGGCATTTCTGATGATCGTTCCAACCGAGGAACACTTGCCGGATTTTTCCTGGTTGCTGGTGCTCAGTGCCGTGGGACTTGGGACCATGAGTGCGGCGATCCAGATTGCCATGAACTGGGCACAGAAAAGTGTTTCGCCTACCCGCGCCACCGTGATTTATGCCGGTGAACCGGTCTGGGCCGGGATTGTCGGAAGACTCGCCGGCGAACGTTTGCCGGGCATAGCCCTGCTGGGCGCGGCATTGATTGTGGCCGGGGTGATCGTCAGCGAAATGAAGCGGCGTTCTCCGCGCGCCGAACAGAACGTAGTCGACGAAGAGCAACAGCAGCGAGGCGTGCGCGAAGCTGAATGAACCGTGCTTAATTGCAGGCCGTCAACCACCTTGTTTCTTCGAAACTGTTCCAACGACATATCACCGCATCAGAAGCAATTATTTACCGAATTAAAAAAGCAGACACTTTTTGTAGGAAATTTCGGAAACCGTCTCTTTGGTATCGGAGTGTCTGGCACGTATGATGCTTGACATTCCCCTGCAGATTAGAAGCCTATGTCCCTGATAGTTCTACTGCTTCTGCCTTTCATCGGCAGCTGTCTGGCGGCCTTTTTGCCGCACAACGCGCGTAACGCGGAATCGTTTCTGGCCGGTCTGATCGCCCTCATCGGCGCTGTGCAGATGGCCTTGTGGTTCCCGCAGATCGCCGACGGCGGCGTGATTCGTGAAGAGTATTTCTGGCTGCCAAGCCTGGGCATGAACTTCGTGCTGCGCATCGACGGCTTCGCCTGGCTGTTCTCGATGCTGGTGCTGGGCATCGGTGCGCTGGTCTCGCTGTACGCCCGCTATTACATGTCGCCGGACGATCCGGTGCCGCGTTTCTTCGCGTTTTTCCTGGCTTTCATGGGCGCCATGCTCGGACTGGTGATGTCCGGCAATCTGATTCAGATCGTGTTTTTCTGGGAGCTGACCAGCCTGTTCTCGTTCCTGCTGATCGGCTACTGGCACCATCGGGCCGATGCCCGACGCGGCGCGTACATGGCGCTGATGGTCACCGGCGCAGGCGGTCTGGCGCTGCTGGCCGGCTGGCTGTTCAGAATAAAGATTGACACAACCTATTAAAGTTTGACACAATCTATTAAAGTTTGACACAGCG
>NZ_LKGW01000120.1:0-46200 GCF_001467335.1 Pseudomonas sp. ICMP 10191 | reverse complement strand
TTCATCGTTGCGCAATCTCGTAAAACAATAGAGCCAGCTACGCTAGATGAGTTGCCCGGACGGTTACGACACTTCCACCTTATCAGCCGCATTAGCGACAGCCATGCTGGCCAAGGTAAGCACCCCAAGGTTCGGGTACCATTTCATAAGTTGCTCCCTTATTGTCGTGTGATAACTTCGATCAATCCTGACAACGGTTTTATACCGTCGCTTAGCATGAATATCTTGTCGGGCTCGCTCAAAAACCAAGCGAATGAGCCCCAAGCAAGACCGCTAATGGTCTTCTTAAAACCTGGTGACTGACGGTCCGCATAGGCCGTGACGAATGCTACGCTCGATCGTTTGAACCCACCTTTATCCGTGAGCGAGAATAAAGCCTCTTGTCTGCGTTCTGTAATAGCACCGTCGGTGGCCACTACCTCAACGAACACGATGAGCGGATGAACAGGTCCCAAGTCAACCAGGATCAAGTCAGGTAAGTTTTTTTGCGCTTCAATATCCAGGCCTATGCTGGAAGCCATGCGCAAATCCTGCATAGCCACCTTGTTGCTGGACTCGCTCAGCCAGAGAACAACAGGTTTCGCCAGAAACTGCTTTGCGAAGACCTCTACCACCGCCCGGGATATTTCCGAACTGGGGCCAGGGGCTAACGTACGGGTCTCACCGTTGGGGAAACTGACCAGAACCCCTTCCTTGTCAGTTCCTCCAAGGCGCATCAGAGAAATCCTAGCCAGCGCTCCTTTGTTCAGGTGCTCCTTCTGCCAACCCAGGATGGCGGATGCCAATTCGTCCCCATTCAAGGATGGGGCAAATAGCGCAGCGAGCCCATTTCTGAGCGCATAACGCGGAGCGCCCGCAGTCGTGGAAACGGTTCTGTCCTCAATGACTGCACCAACGGCGATCAGCCCCTCGCGCAAGGTTTCATCGCGAATGGGTTCGCGTGTGTTGTCGGCGTACCATCGCTTACCAGGAATGGTAAAATTGCGCTTTCGCAAATTGGACCTGTAGTTATGACGCGCTTCGTCACTGCCGTCCGCTGCTTGCTGATCCGTCATGCGATAAACGTGCACCGGCCCCAATAAAACGCCAGATCCCTCGACTGCTCCGATATAGAGCATTGTGAATACAGTGCTGGCTGCCAGCTCGCGCGTGCAATACGTTCTATTGGGCGTCCCTTCCGGGAAAATTAGCGGTAGGCGTTCGGCGACTAAGTCCCTTGCTACATAAGGTGGCAGCACTACCTATCCCCTTCAAACAATTTAGTGCAAGCGGCTTCGATTATCTGACGATCAGCCCCTGCATTTACCAAACGAGTCAGTTCGCCTAGGTCGTCTGGTGCGGGCAACGGTAGCGATTCCAGCTCGTAGGCCGAAACGGCAACCGAGCCGCTGACACAGCGAAATGCGCGATCTGCAGCCCCACTATTAATAAAGGCAGCCAGTACCTCTGCACTGACCTCCGGCACCTCGCTGATCGGCCGGATCATATTGATATGATTTTCGATAACGACACCTCCGTGTGTCTTCAAGAACTCGGCAGGTAACGCGGCAGCGATTAGTCGCCGGCTCTGCTCTTTGGCGGTGGTTCGCTGCAAGAGCACGCATGGTTTGGTCGTGACCATCCACCCGTCACTGGCTTGCAGCTCGAAGTAGGGCGCGTGGTTACGCTTTTCCGCACGAAATATGAAATGGCCATCCGTAGTAATGGCTTCGGCCCAAATGAGCGGTAACCGCTTGCTGCTTGGACGGTGTGCCAGTTGGCTCTTGTATCGATTCCATACAAGCGGACCGGTGCTCACCGTATAGCCCCAATCGGCCAGGCGGTGCGGCATTTGCGTCAAACGCTTCACCAATGCGCCTTGTTGGGCAGTACGGGGCAAAAGCCATGGCAACGAAGGATCAGCAGGAAACTCAATCACACCGGTTTGGTGGATCGCCAGGCCATCTGTTATCGGTGAAATTTCTGCCACCACCACCGGTGCACCAGCGGCACCGCGCCGGTAAGTGGCCAATGCAGTTTCCTGCAGCACATCATCGAACATGCCTTTGCGCACAGTGACAAAATCGATGGATAGCGGTGGTGCTGATCGCCCAAGCAAAGCCCGTAGGTTTTTAAAATAGACACCAGCAAGAAAGGAGGTCGGCGTAACGTAGGCGATCACCCCACCCAGTTTGGTATGACGCAACGCTAAATCAGTAAACAGTCCGTAAAGGTTAGCGTGGCCATAGAGCGAACGTTTGTAACGATCCCGTGTTTCTGTATCGAGTTTTGCTCGGCCATAGGGAGGATTCCCTATTACCAAATCGAAACGATCTCTCCCAGGGCTTCGACGCAACGAATCACAGACGGTAACCATCACCGGCAGCCGTCTGCCTGCGATGCGGCTCACTGGGAGTACCACCGCATCCAAAGTAACCTGCGTAAGCCAAGCGCCGAAGGGATCGATCTCGTACCCGCGTAGACGGTTACCGATGCTTTGCATCAGCAGCTTTGAACTACAGCCCTTCGCTTCATTGATGATTCGCTGGGCGATAGGCACAAGAAAAGCGCCTCCCCCGCAGGCAGGATCCAACACACGGCATGTTGCCCAGTCTATGCCCGCTGTTGTCACTTGTTCGATCAATCGGGCAGTCAAAACAGGGGGCGTGTAAAAAACTCCATAGGTCCCGCGGTGCCCTGCAGGAAGCATCCCCGTGTAGGTGAGTCCTATTTGATAGGCGGCTGTCTCAGCATCAAAGCTCGCGGCAATGCGACCAATAGTCTCCGCCAGCGCAGCAGCGGATTGGGGGAGAACCTCTACAGTAAAAGGCTGTAGCGGCACTCTTAGCTCTGGAGGTACGATGTCAATGCCGGTCAGCTCATCCCACCAACTCTCGATCAGACGAACACCGAAAGCTCGTGCCAAAGCTAACTGGTGCTCGATCGGAAAAGTATTGGCTAAAGCACGGGCCATGGCGCGTGCGGAGGCCAGCATTTGAGTCGGAGACTCCGTCGTCGTAAGACCTACCTGGCGTATGAGTTTTGCCTGTGCCATTTGAGCGATGTCTCCCTTATCTACGCGGCAAATATTCTACAGTAGATAGCTTTGTCTACGTTGGATAAAACCTAGATCACTTAGCCTTTACAACCCACAGGTGATCGAGGCGTGTCGTGTAGCTCTGGCTCATTTGTTCACGGCGCATCCCCCAATCCGGAACGACTGGTACTGATCCTGTACGCAGCGTCCCGCGTCCCCACTTGCCGTTGATCATGTCCAAAGTAGCCATCAGTCGATCTGAACTCGCCGGCTGATTGATGGTGAACAGATCGTCGGTGAATTCGCCTGGCTGGCAGATATCCATCAGCAAGACTTCGGCTTTGCTGTACCTGAAGCCTGGTCGAAAAATCCGCGAAACCGCCTCTGTCGCGAACTGGGTCATCACCCTCACATCGTTGGTGGGGTAGGGCAGCTGGACCAGAGCGCCGTTTGCATACTTGGCTTCGTCAGGATTGAACATGCCGGTGCGAATGCTCACCCGGATCTTTTTACACACCGATCCCTGAGCGCGTAATTTTTCAGAGGCACGCATCATGTAGGTGGCCACCGCCTCTTTGATCGGCCCCAGCTCGGTCAGCCGCTTACCAAACATTCTGCTGCAGCAGATCTCCTGACGTGGAGGTTCGAATTCGTCCAACTCCAGGCACGCGGTGCCCGCCAACTCGCGTGCCGTTTTCTCGATCACAACACTGAATGTTTTGCGCAGCATCGAAGGATCGGCCATGGCCAAGTCCTTGGCCGACAGAATCTGCATGCCCTCCAGGTGCGCTTTCATCTTTCGACCTATGCCCCAGACCTCTCCGACAGAAGTATTACGCAGTACCCAATCGCGTTTTACAGGGTCACAGATGTCAACGACCCCGCCGGTGTGCGCCTGAAGACGCTTTGCCATGTGGTTGGCCAGCTTGGCCAGTGTCTTAGTCGGTGCAATCCCCACCCCCACGGGAATGCCGGTACAGCGGTAGACTTTGGATCGAATTGACCTTCCCAACTCGGTCAGATTGCCAGGCATGCCGGTCAGGTCTGCAAACGCCTCATCGATGCTATAAACCTCAACAGCAGGGACCATGGATTCAATGATGGCCATCACGCGCTGGCTTAAGTCGCCATAGAGCGAAAAATTACTGCTGAACGCCTGGATTCCGTGCCGGCGCAAAATATCTTTGATCTGAAAATAAGGCGCGCCCATTTTCACGTAGGGTTTTGCATCGTAGCTGCGGGCAATAACGCAGCCATCGTTATTGCTGAGCACCACAATGGGGATCTTGGCCAAGTCAGGTCGGAAAACGCGCTCACAGCTGGCGTAGAACGAATTGCAATCGACCAGGCCAAAGACCGGCGCTGGCTTGTTACTCAAAGCTTGTGACGCCATGTCGCACAACGCCCCATATCGACAGCTCTTCACCTTCCAGGATATGCCGAGGCGGATAGGCGGGGTTGGCTGACTTCAACACCACATGATCGCCCTGCAGGATGAGGATTTTGCACATCGGCTCATTGTTCAGTGCCGCAATCACGATGCTGCCACTGGACGGTTTTCGCGAACGATCTACGACCACCAAGCTGTCATGAAAAATCTTCGCACCTTCCATGCTGTCACCATCGATCTTGGCCACGTAGATGTGAGGCGCACGCAAGTCCATCAGCCGGTCGAATGAAAAGTCCTGCTCGATGTGATCCGCTGCTGGATTAGGAAAACCGGCAGGGATTTTAAAGGTGTAGAGCGGGATGACCTTTCCGGACTCGCACAACCGACCGAGTATTTTGACGTTCATGACGCGAACCTGACTGAAAACAGAGTTAACTGTATGGACGTACAGTTAACGGCGCGGTGCGGTTTCCCGTCAACTCAAGCCGACCAACAGCACATAAGCCGTTCTCTGATCGCACTGAACTCATTCAACCACGCCCTATCATGAACAATCGTCATGTTCTGTTTTTAAGGGCTCTCCAGCTTGCGGCCCCTGCGTGACCGCAGATATCTGATGTACACCGGACTGCACACCCGTAGCGCAGCGATTTGCAGCCCGGGCCGGAGCGGGTTTGGGGGTAGTTGAATCGACTTGGCCATGTGCACCAGAGACAGCCATAGCAGGCTGACGGGTGACCCTGAGAACGCTCACAGTGGATGGTTGAGAGACTTCAGTGAGAATGTGCATGTAGCAGGCCACCGTTCTCACCGAAACGCCGGCGAGTGTCGCAATGGCAGAACGTACCAATGCCTTGCCCTGGTCTTGAAGCTGCCTGCACGCGGCACGGATCTTCGATTCTGTGGCTTTGTGCCGCAGCTCATTGGTGCGCTTCGCAGCCAGGCTCTGCCGCTCGGTGAGCGACAAGCTGCCATCGAGCTGCATTGCGCCTCGATGGCAACGACGATCACCGGTGTACCGATCCCACGTCCAGCGACCTACGGATTTGACCGTGGCGCGTATCGAAGACAGCGGCAGGTTTTCCGAAAAGCCCTGTTTTTGAAAGCTGTTGTGGTTGTACGCATACGCATCGAGCGAGCGCATGAAAGACTCAAACGACCCCAGCTCGCGCTCGCGATTGACGATGCTGTACGCAAAATAACGCAGCTGCTCGAACAGGATGCAGTGCCGCGAATGGCTGACCTGGTCAAGTTTGGGACCAGTGGCCCATGGCTTGACGGTCAGCTCTACCGCGCTCGCCAGTTCGCCCAGTTCATAGACGTGGCTGTGGAATTCAGTCGTCTCCCACCAGGGGTGACCAGGTGTTTTGGCCACAGGGCCACCGTGGTAGTCCACGTCCGCGTCGAGGCGAGCGGCAAACGCGGCATAGATCGCTTTCATGTACTGAATCGGCTTGGCTCGGGCGTTCTCGGTGGTGCACACGGACGGCACGGCATAGAACAATTGGGAATGGCCGCTTTTTCGGTTACGCACCATCAGGTTCGGCGCGGGCAACCCGGCATCGTCCCAGGCCAGGGCATTGGCGTGGTCCAGGTCGAACACCAGCCAGGACACCATGCCGGGGCGATTGACCTGCATATAGGGATAACGAAGCGCGTACTCACGAGGGCGAACGCGGGACGCGGTTTTATCGTCACTGCATCGCGCCATGTACGGCGCTTCCAGCAATAACCGATTGAGCGCTGTGCCGTCTTCGAAGAAACGGGTCGGTGGCATGTGGGTGCTGGTGGCCAGCGGATCGGCGTTGGCCGTGGGTGAGGTCGCAAGGACAAGACTGATCGCGTTGTCGTGGCTCATGCTTCACCGCCTTGGCCAGCAGGTTGGCCGACGGCGTGAAAGGGTGTGACGCAAGGGATCAACCGGGGGGGCAGGGTGCTGTCATCGAGGACGCGCAGCCGCTGAAAAATCTTTTCCATAAGTCCACCGTTCAGCGGTGAACTGAAGGCTTCACTTTTGACGGCTTGCACAAAGCCGCAGTGAACGCCATAATCAGCTCACGTTATGTGTGTTGGACAGGTCTCCTTCTCTCGAAAAAAGCAAGGCCTGTTCAAGTTTTTCCAAAAAGCCCCGCCGGCAAGCGGGGCTTTTTGGTTTCTGCTATTTGGCTAAATCGTTAGAAATTTTCCCGTCTACGCTCATTCGAGCATGAAAAATATGGCATCCCAGCAACTGTGGGCAGGCAAAGTGCGTGAACACTACCACCCGAGTTCCCCATCCGCAATGAAAATGCCATTTTTTACAGCTGATATTGCACAGATTTTTGTCATATTGCGAATGGCCATAGGCCTTGCAGTACGTGGCTCTCAGCAATATAAGTGAAGTAATTTATGCAACTGAAATAACTTACGTAAGTTAGGCCACTTACTCGTCTTCCGTAAAATCGGTGATGGGTTCAGCATTCGATGCATTCTCTAGCAACGCAATCAGATCGGCCTTATCCAGCTCCTGGAGGGCCATAATCCCAGCCCGAATCACATCGGATCGAGATATGCGGAAGGTCCGTGGCAATAGAGAAATCTTATCTATCTGCCTGTTGACGTCTTTGGACAGGGAAAAAGTAGTACGTACGAATGTAGAAGCTTTTTTACGCTTGCGCTTAGGCTCGGGCGTGGCACTAACGGGCGCTGCAGATATGAAAGCCAGCGCTGCTTCGTCGTTGGCCTCCGAAGACGGGGAGACCTGCTCAGGCTTACGAATCAAATCTTTCAATCCCATTTTGCAGCCCCCCAAAGCTCTGCTGCCAACGTCTCTATCTCTTCTTTAGCACGTGCGTCAGAGTTGCTCTCCAAGACCGAACAACCGTCTTCATCCGCATCGTCGTAGACATTGCGAGCTGTAGTAATCGCGTCAAGAGGTTGAATGCCGAAGGAGCGGCATGCTTCTTTGGCATCCAATATCCGCTGTATCTGGCTAGGAAGGGCAGGGCATTGGGTTATCACTGCACGCACGTTCAATGCTGGGTTCACTGCAGTAGCCAGTCGTGCCAGGTTATCGACCTTTGGAAGGGTCTTGAGATCTCGCCGCTTGGGCCGGAAAGGGATCAACATATGAGTTGCTACCGTCATAGCTGACCGCAGTGCCTCCGAATCAGATCCTCCAGCATCGACCACAATTTGCCTGTACCGGCCCCGAAGGTCTGTCAGCGTTTGACGAATATTGCCGTGTGCTTGCACAACAGGAATCGCAGGGAGGTCTCCCTGTGCAGAGCGTTCAGCAGCCCAGTCTGCGGTTGTGCCCTGAGGGTCGGCATCTAGAAGCAGGACGTCACCTCCGCGAGCCTGCAGCCAGACGGCCAGGTTTTGAGCCAGACAGCTTTTACCGCTACCGCCTTTTTCACCACCTAAAAGTAAGATCATGAACTGCCCTTGATACTGATTATTGAAGTGACATAACTTACATAAGTTATGGAAAATTTGCTACGAGGAATCTACTGAGTCGCCTGGAAGGGACCCACCTCCACACAAGGAGGTGGGTTCTCTCTCGGTTCAATCCACACTCATACCATCATCTTCATCCGGGGATGACAGATCCGGAGTGCCGGCGGCCATGGCCTGGCCCTTGGGCGTGGTCTCGGCCACTTCCCGTTCAGGCGCGACCGGCTGCGCTGACCATTCGCGGCGGTTGACCGTTTTGTCCGTGACAGTGCCGTCCTCTTCGATGACCTGCACCACTACAGGCTGGGTGCCCAGGTCTTGCAAACGTACCTGGTCGCCTTGCTTCAGATCTGCGTCGCTCATGGCCTCTTCCAGCCCTACGCCCCACACCGTGCGGGGCTTACCGCCCTCGGGCTTGAGCGTCACGAAGTAACTCATCTGGTTGTCGTCATTGTGCTGATAAGGTGCTTCCCCATGCTCGATAAGCGTGCCCTCGATGACTTTGCTCCTGGACGGGGCTGTCTGGCCCGTTGCTGCTTGAGGTGTCGGAAACAGACGCTCTTCCACCTCATTGACTATCTGGGCAGCCATCGCCGTGAGGTGGTCCAGGTCATCGACCGACTGAGGCGAGTTTTCGACTTGCTTGTAAGCGGCGACGATGCTGGCTTTGAACGCTTCGCGGTAGCTGTCGTTTTCCATGTAAGCCGTCAGCAGGGCAGCCGCTTCTGGGGTCTTGTCATCCGTCGCAATGACCCAGATGGCATGGTCTTCACCTCGCAAGCCCATGACCGTATCAGAGGCCCTGACATCCGCTTCGGACATCGGAAAATCACGACGCCATTGCGCTTCAAGCCGGACCAGCTCGCTTGGGCTCTGCAGGTCAGGGTCGTTGGCCAGCGCAGGCTTCGCGGCTTCTGGGCTCACCGGTTCAGGCACGGCGTCTGAAGGCGTCGGCACATTGGCCTGCGCTTCAGACGTTGCTGGTGCTGCGGAATTCGCAGCCGGTTGCGCACGCTGCGCCTGCCATTGTGCAAATGCCTGGTCGCCCTTGGGCTGGCCGCGTTCTGGAATGCCCAGGGTGATCGCCACCGTCTCCACGAACGCAATGCGCTCCGGCTCGGGAACACTATCGAGCTGGGTGGCCAGCGCCTGGCTAACCTGGTCAGCCGTTTTTCCTTGGCCATACAGCGCTTCGATAGGCACGGTAACGCCTAGGCGATCCGCCTGGTCCCGCACGTCCCGTGTGGCGTCATCAACGTGCCTAGGCAAGTCGGTGGCAGGACCAATGCTCTGGCCATCACGTTCGATGTCCAGCTCTGCACGGCGGTCAGCCAGGCTTTGATTCATGGCCTTGTCGGTGAAATGCACGTCCAGGCCATTCTTGGCCACCGCCTCGATCACCAGCTTTTTGAATTCGGCAGTGCCGTTGATCGTCAGTGTGCTGCCAAACCTTTCCCGGGCCAGCTGGAGGGCTACGGACACCCCGGCTTCGGTGATGCCCGTGCGGCGCATGGAAATGGTGGTACCCGTGTCGACAAACAAAGTCTTGTCGGTCTGTTTGTCCAGGTAATGCACGTTCTGACTGAACTTGGCCTTGCGCGTGTAAAGATCCTTGGCGCTGAGGTCGCGGGCCCGCTCACTGGCGGCGACTGGATCAACCTGTTTGGCGAAGCGATCCATGACCCGCTTCACCCGTTCGCGCACGCCTTCGGGGGCAGGTCCCCTCGCGCCGCTAATGCTGAAGCCTGGGTCTTCTTTTTCAACGTCTAAGAGATTGCGTATAGCTGCACTGCCCATGAGATTTACCTCGATGTTGGGTTTCGGGTTGTGGAACTGTTCACGCGCTTTGAGCCGCTCGAACGTCAGCACGGAAACCAGCTGCGCCTTGTCCTGGCGGGTTAAGCGTTGATCGGAGAACACGGCGCGCCTGAGCGCGAAATACTGCTGATCAATCCGGCGTATGGCCCGGCGGTGGGCCGGAGCGATCTGGTTGTGCTGCGCCTGCCGCGTGAAATACGCGGCCACCGTGGAGGCGTGTTTGTTAACGGTCAGGGCCTTGATCGAAGCACGCTTGAACACCAGCGCCTTGTCTGCAGGTCGCTTGAGCGGATCGAACAGCATCCGGGCGCGCTGCTCGATGTCAGCCACCGTCGCGACCCGGTGCGGGTTCTTGGCGTAAGGCGGGACAGCACCAGGCCTCCATTGACGGGGAGGGTGGGGCTTGCCTGAACTCCGGGGCCTGCGTCCGGCAGTAGATTGGACAGGCGTTGTCGTCGCAGCCCTCGCCTGGGGCAACTGGTCGGCCACCTGTAGGTGGCTGGATGATCGATAGAACACCAGCGCGTTGTCAGAAGGCCGCTTGAGCGGGTCAAACAGGCGTCGGCCCCGCTCCTCGATGTCAGCGATGGTGGCGACACGGTGGGGGTTCTGGGCATAAGGCGGGACTACACGTCCAGCTCGTACTCGGGTGTTTCGGGGTTTTCCAGCTCCGGCTCGTCGTCGGCCTGTTGCGCCTGCAGGCGTTGCTGTTCCCTTTGTTTCCTGAGAAACGGCGGCAGGTTGGCTTCCTCCTCTTCCTCGCTCAGCTGTGGACCCGGCCCGCCTTCCTCGTCCTCCTCCTGGTACAGATGATCGCAATCCAGAATCTCCTCCTGGTTGCGACTGTCCCACGTGAACGTGTGCATCACTGGGCAGTAACACCGCACCGTCACGGCTTCGGGTCGGTCCGGCTTGCCGGTGATCTGCCACATGGCTGACGGACAGGTCTTGCACGCCATCGGCAGATGCCGCAATGCGTCGCCCTGTAGTTTCAGCAGGACTTCGCTGGTGATCTCTCTGTCGTTGCCCGGTGTGTACGGTTTCATAATCTTCTCCATGTGCTCGGTAGAAATTGGCTTCGCGCTCAGCGAGTAGCCGAACACGGTCTTCAGGGGATGCTTCGGAATAGGTTTTGCGAAACTTGGGAGTGGCCTTGTTGACGTATTTGATTTCCCTTGCACGCTGCGGCCAGGCGAGCAAGCGTTCCTGGATGACGCTGGCTTCAAGCGGTGGTTTTTTCAGTTCACGCCGGACAATAAAGTCATCCTGAAAGATGGTGTCTTTAAGGTTCGTGCCCTTTGCGTCACCCGGCAATTTGACCGAAATGTATTCGTTGTCCTTGCCTTCATTACGGATGCGTGTTTCACCGTGCTCAGCTACCAGGGCATAAAAATCGGCGCGTGAATTTACGCCGCGCTCAATGACCTGCTTAACCAGCTGCTGTTTGAACTGGCGGTTCTTGCCGTAAAAGTCGTCGCCCTTGTAACGTGACAAAACACTGGCCGCATCGGTAATGTCCGCACGCACATTCTCACGCGGTGAAGACAGACCGTACTTCTGGTTAATGTGCTCCTGAAAAGCTTCAAAATACTTCTCATGATTCTTATAAACATCGACCGGATTGGCCTCGTTGCCGCTCAGCAGGTTGATACGCGGAATGATGATATGAATGTGAGGCTTGCGGTCAATCACCTCGCCGGTTTTCCTATCAGTGACCGTCTTCATTTTTGGCAAGTGCGCTTCGGCATACAGATTGAACTCTTCAGGCTTGTACGCATGCATAAAGAAGTTCTTGAAGTCGGTCGTCACTGCCTTGAGCAATTCAGGTGACACTGTGTCCTCTTTGAAGCTTAGCGTGAACGTAAGGTAGCGATCTTGGCCATGGTCCGGGATACTTTCATAGATAGCTCTAGTAACACTGAGCTGCCCCTCAATGATCAAACGATGGTCCAATTCATCACGTGTAAACTCTCGGCCCGACTTGTTACCTTGTTCTAAATACTCCTGCGCCCCGGTGTTATAGCCACTGACTCTAATCAGCATATTCAATACCTGCTAATAAAATCGTTTCGATGACCACCAGCGCTTCATACCATTTGTCTCTCACACTGTCGGTAATGAGGCCCCTGTCACTGGCTGATTTAGCGATATAAGCCAACTGCGAAATGTTATTACCGGCTTTATTGACGATGAATACTATTCTTCTCCTAAACCCGGTAAACTCTCTGAATACTGGAGTTGGATTTAAAATCAGCTCTCTAAAAAAGGTTGATGCAGAACAGCCCGCCCGTTTGATCATGTCATCGAACTGGGTCATTTCGTCTTGGGTGAGTCGAAACCGGATGATATGAACTTTTTTGCCAGATACGTTAGGTGAACCACGGTTGCCGTTATGGACTGGCCTTGCCGGTTTTGGCGGGTCAGTCTCGGACAACACGGTGAGCAACAGTTGTTGAATAGCATTCAGCTTATTAAGCCAGTGGAGATACTGCTTTTGATAAACGGTGCCGTTGTAAGGTGCCGAGTTTGCGGAATAGGCAACTCGGTTTAGAGCATGTCCGGACTTTTCGAATACCTGCTGCATCCGCTTTTTATCGATTGCGGACCGCTCGAAGGTAGGCGAACGGCTGATCACCAGGTCACGAAAGAATCGGGCTGGCTTCAGGCCGGATTGAGCTATGTCCTCGGCAAACCGAGCGAACTGTTCGTCCGTGAAACGGCATGACACTGGGCACGACTTGTTCACTTTTTCGGCCACAAGATCACCTCCTGGGGGCACCTGGAATGACGACAACCAACAACGACAACAACAACGCTTTCCCGCTCTGCGGGGTTTCAAAGGGGTATCCCCTTTGGCACGTCGATTGGCTACGAAAAAGGCGAAGCTCTTTTTTGTAGACAATCGGTAACGTGCCTGTTTAGCGAATTCGAGATAGGGGGTCAGCAGGGCGAACCCACGGGTTACATCAGAATTGCATCAAAAATGCTTGGTATTACGTCAAGAATGCTTGGCATTGCGTTTTTCTACATCAGTGTTACGCTCGAATACGACAGATTTACATCAGAATTACATCACTTTGTACGCAGCAAGGGGCAAATCGTGGCTCAAGAAACCGAAAACCGGCGTGAGGCGTTGGCAGAATTGGCCCAGGACAGCAAAGCCAGGTCCTACACTGCGCAAATCCGCGACCTGTATGACGTGATCGAAAACGCCCTCGACTCAGGTGTAAGCAGGACGGTGATCCACCAAAAACTGGTTGATACCGGACTTGCAGTCAGCCTTCGTCACTTCGACCAGGCGCTGTACCGAATCCGTAAGAGTCATAAACGAGCCGGACAGGTTAAACACCCCCTACCTGAAAAGAGCGATAGCGCAGCGGTCGAAAAACCCGCATTGCTGGATGGCGAAAAAACCACGCCAAGAGCCAACATCAGGCAAAGCATGAAGCAGATCAGGGAGGAGGTGGAAAACACGAACTGGGCTCAAGTCATCAGTGACGCGAACAGAACTTCCAAGCCATGACAGTGGTATGGTTATTGGCTCGGTAGTTACTGCGCGAACTGTTTTTTGATGGCAGACGGTAGCGTATCAATGACCGCCTGCTGTTTTTTGTATTCGTGGTAGAACCATCGATTGGTTTCATTAACGTCCTGAGCCTTAATCGCTACCCAACCCATTGCACACACTACCGCGATGCTCACGGCCACAAATCCCGACAAGACGATGTAATTGAACCGTGAAGCCTGTGTGTCACGGAAGTTACCGGATAAAACACTTACTCGCTTTTCCAAGTCATCGATTTTGATTGCTGCGCGCTGCAAAGCAGGTTCGAACACTCGCTCTAAACTCTGGTGAATGGCCGTGGACATTTCCAAAGCAACGTCCACACCTGCTTTGGCGGCAGTCGCTTGAATGACTTCCTTTGTCGTTTCTTGCAAAAGCAAGGCGGTATCTTCCGCATCCTCTACAGCGTCGGCCACAATATCCAGAGAATCCCTCATCGATAGCTCAAGCAACTGCGGTATGCGTTTTACATCATCGTGCAAACGACCGACATCGCTCAGAAGCTCAATGATCAGAGCATCACGCGCAGTAGTTGGGACAGCTTCATGTTCACTCATTTGATCACCTCAATGCCAAACAGCGCTGTGAACACCGCATCAAGCTTGCGATTGACGCCTTTACACAAGAGCTTCAGTCCGTACATGTCAGACCAACGATCACGCTCTTGTGCGCTAGCGTCTTTGTCCTTAAGAAGTGCTTTGTAGTCGATGTCATCGTCCATGACGCTTTGCATTGAAATGCGGTGGATAGACAGAGCGTCAAATAATTCTGATTCGAACACGGCACATTCTGGATTCAACGTGAATGCACCGGCGCGCTGGTGATAAGCAAAGATAATCGGAAACTCTGCATTAACATCCTTTTTGACACGATTGAACAATACAAGAATCTTTTCAGGAGGTACGCCCAGAGAGGCCAGGCTGCCGATCATGCTGACTGTTTCTTTTTGCTCCTTGGTGCCCGAGGTGACTGGAATCACGAAGTAGTCGACTTCTTCATGAGCCTCGTCAAACTCCTCCAGGTTGGCCATGAAGTCTTCCACATTGGACGCTCCGACATCAATGATGGCCTGATCCTCAAGCATGAGTCGTTTGAACAGCTCACGGAATGCGTTGCCGCGCAGCTTCTCTACATCCAGGCCAAGGTTCTCGGCCGTTTCGTTGATGGACTCGATGGCATAGAGCGGAGCGCCGCCCATACGTGGCCACAGCAGGTTGGCAGCGATGGTAGTTTTGCCTACGGTGCCGGTGTAGTTAATGACGACGACTTTCTTTTTAAACCAACTGATCGCTTTCATTTGGGTATTCCTTGAATAGAGGGGTTAGCACCGGGTAATTACTACCTGGTGTGCTTGATCTGAAATGTGAGTTGGCCGGGAGGTTTGAACACCAAGGGCGCGGCCCTTGTCATCTCGCAACGGCCGCGTTGACCTCGGGAGCGCGGGGTGGTGAAGCTACCCCACACTCCCAAGGTGAGCCTTTTCTGTACAGGGGTTCGTCAAGTGTTCGCTGCGCCCGTGCTTCCGTTCGCCGCGACGATAAAGCGCGTCACGACGAGCCGGGAGCGCGGCACCTGACGTGGGCAAGATCGCTGTATGGGTGGTTCAGACCAGCATCCAGTTGAACCGGTAGGGGTCCATGAAGGGGATCTTGTCATCACCGCCGTCAAAATCCCCAGCGGGTTGCGGTTCGGGCGCTTTGGCCTGTGCCTGCTTACCTGATGCACGTGGCGGTTTCGGTGCGGCTTTGCCCCTGCCGGACGGTTTTTCTGGTGCCGTCTGCTGGGGAGCTTGCTGCCGAGAGGGTTCCTGGTGATCACTGCCACCGCTGCCGTGGCCGATCTGCTCTTGCGAGGAATCGCCCTGTGGACGGCCACCCAGCAACTGCATCGTGCCCTGCATGTCCACGACGATTTCCGTGGTGTAGCGCTTAATACCGTCTTTCTCCCATTCGCGGGTTTGCAGCTTGCCCTCGATGTAGACCTGCGAGCCCTTACGCAGGTATTCACCAGCGATTTCAGCCACCTTGCCAAACAGCGACACGCGGTGCCATTCGGTCTTTTCGACCTTCTGCCCGCTCTGCTTGTCAGTCCACTGCTCGCTGGTGGCCAGGCTCAGGTTGGTCACCGCAGTGCCGTTGGGCAGGTAACGACAGTCAGGGTCTTGTCCGCAGGTGCCTACCAGGATCACTTTATTGATGCCACGCGCCATGATTGCGCTCCTTCTTCAATGAGTGCTTAAAGGGATGTGAGGGAGTGTTACGAGACCTATGGACTTACCAAAAGGCGTCCATGGCGATACGTTCGAAGCCTGCCAATTGCGCTTCGTGTTCCTCATGAAAACGCTCGTAGCGATCCATGTGTTCTTCGCAGAACCGCTCCAGGGCGTCGGGTTGAAGGCGTGGCGAATAGATCAGCGCCGGTTCGGCGTCATCGTCCACGAACTGCTCGGTGCCATCGGGAAACATCAGACGGCCCACACCACCAAGCAAGATTTCAACGGCAGTGGTGTAGGGGGCGTTTTTGCTGGCGTCGGGATCAAAATGGATTGTCGTGTTCAACAGCTCGCGGCCCCGGGCCGAAGACTGCGCAGCAGGGGCCAATATCAAGGCTGTTGTGCCGTCTGCCGACAACTCAAACTCGGCGAAACAGGTGTCGCAATCCACTGGACGCCAAGTCATTTCCCACTTCCTGACGTTGACGATATCGACAGTTGCGGGGGTCTCGCAGTTGGGGCAGTGCGCAGTCATCGTGTCACCAGGTGGCCACTGAGCAACACGTTCGGTAAAGGTCTGTGCAAGCCAATCAGCGTCTGCGGTCAGGATGGTGACTTCGTCGAATGGGGCTATCAGCAGCGCCTTGATGATCTTGGCCACCCAATTCGGATGTTTCGCCATTTGTGCCTGAGCGTCTGCAAGTGCCTTGCGGCCCAATGCCACCGCTTCAAGGTCGTTGCTTGGAATCGAAGCTGTTACGGCTACAGCCTGGGCCTGAAGCGCTTCAAGGGCGGCATACGCTCCCTTGGGTAATTTCTCGTCTGACATAGCAAATGCCTCCGTTGAGGAGAGGGGTCATGCGCGCGTGGGTTTGCGGCTGAATACGAATTCCAGCTTGGCTTCGTGATTGAGCTTCAGGGCCGCTTCAAAGGACTTGCCGGTTTTCTTGCTGTGAAAACCCTTCAGTACGCCGGTCTTGCCATTCGTCAGCAGCGCCTCGATCTGGCCAGGCGACAGCATCTTGCCGCTGACTTCCGGATGGAACTTGAAGGCGCAGGCGCGACAGCCGATCACTCGCGGGGTAACAGCCAGTTCACCCCCACACATGGGGCACTGGGCGTTCAGGCTGTCCAGCACCGGCTTACCGTCGCCTTGCACGTTGCCCAGGTCGATGTTCTGCACCTGGTCTGCAATGAAGGACTCCAGCTCGTCCAGGAACGCGTCGACGGTCAGTTCACCGGCCTCGATCATCTGCTGCTGTTCATGCCAGAGCGCGGTCATGTCCGGCGTCGTCGCAATCGCTGGCAACGCGGCGATGAACTCCAGACCCAACGGGGTGGGGATCAGTTTTTTCTTCTCTACCGCGTAGAAACCCCGCTCCTGCAGCTTGGCCAGCATCGCGGCGCGAGTCGCCGGGGTGCCGATGCCGCCGTTCTCGCCTTTCTTGCCCTGGTCGCGGTCGATCAGCAGCTGCTTGATGCGCGGGTCTTTCACATACTTGGCCACGCGCTGCAGATCCTTGAGCAACGTTGCTTCGGTGTAGAGCGGCAGGGGCTTGGTCTTTTCCTTGGCCACCGTAATGCCGTCGCATACCCCGGCGTCACCGACTTTCATATCCGCCAGCGCATCGAAGGGGCTCGCAACCTCGGCCGCGTCCGATGCGTCTTCGTCTTGCTCGTTTTCTTCAGTGACCTGCGCCGTCCAACCGGGCTGCGTCACTTTGGTGGAGCGCGCAACGAAGGTGTGGCCGTTCACGCCAAAACGTACTTCGGCACTGAGGTAACGTTTTTCGGGCAAGAACTGCGCGACGTAGCGTTTGACGATGGCCAGGTACACGGCGCGTTCTTCGTCACTCAGCTGGGCAATGTCGATCTTCACTGCCGTTGGGATGATCGCGGTGTGCGCCGAAACCTTGCTGTCGTCGAAAGCCCGGCTTTTGCGTTCCGAATTTACTTCGGTGAACATCCCGGCTAGATCCGGCAGTGCCTGGCTAAGCAGGCTCAAGGTCTCCGGAGCCTCGGCAAATTGTTCGTCGGACAGGTAACTGCAATCGGAACGGTTGTAGGTGATGGCCTTGTACTTCTCGCGCAGTGCCTGGGTCAGTGCCAGAGTCTTTTCAGCATCGATGCTATGGGTCTTGCTCATAAACACCTGCAGGTCGAGCAACGCGAACGGCAAGGGTGCCGGGGTTTGCTTCTCCTCCACACGGGCCTCGATCACGTTCGCTGGTTTCTGCCGGCACGCGTCGGCTACCTGCGTTGCATACGCCTCGTCGATGATGCGGTTCTTGTCATCAATCGGGGCATCCGCAGCCACCACGAGGCGAGCCTGGGGACGACTGCCACCAACGGCCAGGCTTGCCGCAATCGTGTAGTAAAACGCACTGGCGTGACTCTTGTTGGCCAGATAGCGATTCACGATCAGCCCCAGGATCGGGGTCTGCACGCGGCCCACTGACAACACGCTTTTGACGCCCTTGGCCCTACCGGCCAGGGTGCAGGCTCGGGTCATATTGAACCCGTAGAGCTGGTCACCAATGCTGCGGGCCAGTGCCTTCTGGAACAGGCCGTAAAACTCGGTGTTGTCGCGCAGGCCGTCCAACGCTTTGCGGGCAGCATTAGCGTTCATGTCGTTGATCAGGATGCGTTTGACCGGCGCGGTGTTGCCGAAATGCACCAGGACCTCGTCGACCAGCAGTTGGCCTTCGTCGTCCGGATCTCCGGCGTGAACGATTTCCGAAGCGCGACCGATCAGCTGCTGGACGATGCTCAGCTGGTCCTTGGTGCGTGCGATGGGCTGGTACTTGGCCGGACGCAGCTTCAGGGGCAGGTCGGCCTGAACCCAGTTTTTATAATCGGGGTTGTGAGCCTCGGGCGGGACCAGTTCGAGCAGGTGGCCCACGCACCAGGTGACGATATCGTTGCTGCCGCACTCGAAATAGCCGTCCTTGCGTATGACGGTGCCCAGCGCTTCGGCAATGACTTGGCCTAAGGCAGGCTTTTCCGCAATGAATACTCGCATGGTGTTCTCCTTGTCAGGATCTGGGGCTTAGCCCCGGACCTTGCCGAACTTGTCGTTGATTTTTTGGGTGTAGCTCTGATCAGCACCAGGGCAGCTGTTGAGGTAGTCCTGGCGCGCCGTGGCGGTCTGGCTCCATTTGATGTTCCCGTGCTTCTTGACCAGGATGCTGAAGTAGTCCTGTTCGGCGCTGCGGCATTCGCTGCCACCGCTGTTGCCGGTGAACTTGCCGTAGAGGCAAAGCACGGACTTGCACGGGTCACCGGCGAAGGCTGAGCCACTGCCCATCAGGCACACTGCGAACAGCGCGCAGACCCGCGTTTTGCCGCGACCAGGCACGGCGTTGCCAGCGGCCTGACCCTTGCGGTCAGCCGTTTTGCTGTAGGTATTCATGTTTTGCTCCTGCAGACGCTTGGGTGCGCCGGTGGGGGGACTACATCGGTTCGGAGGTGTCGTCAGCCTGCACAGGCTCTGGATCTGGCTCGACCTCAACTGGCTGTGCCTTGTCCGCTTCGGCCTGAGCCACTTCGGACGCTTTGTCTTTGGGATTCCAGCGCTGCCGTTGTTCGGCCTGCATGGGCTTGGTGTCGGCCACCGCGACCTTGGCTTCGACGGTGCGCACCGGCACGGTGAGCGCGTCGATCTTGGAGGCATCCCCCACGGGCAAGGGCGGCGGCGGCAGCTTTTCTCGCGACCTGAACACCTCTTCCTCGTAGTAAAAAATCTTGCGAGCCAAAATCTTCAGGGCGGGCGTGGTTTTGGTTCCCTGTACGAAGATCAACTCCTTGTCATAAGGCAGCTCGTTGATGTCTTGGGGCAGCATCAAGGGCCGGGGCTGTTCGCTGTAGCTGTCTGTTTGCCCTTGAGCCCCAACCTGATGCTTCTGCCTGTTCAATGACTGGTTATGGACGCGCACGGTGGTATTACCCAAGCGCCTGCTGTACTCCTCGGCCAGCTTAATATCACCAGGGGCGAACACGATTTCATTGTGAATCGCCTTCATGATGGCGTTGGCAGCTTCCTCACCATAGATAGCCCGCAGCTGATCCTTACCCTGGAAAATGAAGAAGAACCTCAGCCCCGCGCCTCGGGTCAAGGCGGGCGCAGTCTCCAAGATTTCAATACGGCCCATGATGGCCAGCTCATCCATCAAAAGGGCCAGCTGGTACTTGTACCGAAGCGTGCCGTCTGCACAGTGCCCGCCTTGCTCCGGTATGACTTTGGAATTGAGCCGTATGGCCTGAGTGAAAAACAGGTTCATCAGCGGGCCATACTTCTTCAGCGAACCCTCGGTGACACTGAAGTACGCAGTCATCTTTTCTTCACGGGCTTTGGACAGGTCGATATCATCCCCTGACACGGCCCAGGCCACCGTCTTCTCGGCATACACCGACAACACGTCGCGCACGATGTCCACGGTGGTGGACCAACCGCTGCTCTTGTTTTTCGAGGCCTCGAATACACCATTAAGCTCGCGAAGGGCTTCAAAGGAGAGCGCATTAGGGCCGGTGCTGCGCAGCTCGATGATCTGCTGAGCCCACGTCCCCATCCCTGTCCCCAATGAGCCAATTTCGTAAGCCTGGGGCAACGTGAAGGGCATGTCCGGCGTTTCCATCAAGTACAGCAGCATGGCGGTGAAGACGTTGCCCGCCTTGTTGTACCACTCCTGGTTCTTGGGGTTGTCGGAGACGAACAGCACCCTGGCGATGGTGCGAATCTCCCCCAGCCGGTAGAGCGGATCGCGGTTGATTGCGCTCAGGGGGTTCCAGCGGTGCGTCTCCAGACGCTCAGGTGAAAAGCGGTAGACCTTGTGACCAGCTGATGCACGAAACCCCGAGGTGATTTCCCAGTTTTCAAATTTCGGATCGTTGACCACCATGGAATCGGGGTAGCTGAGCAGGTTGGGGATCACAGCCCCGACCCCTTTCCCGGTGCCAGGTGGTGCGGCCAGCATCACGAACTGTTGCCCGTAGCTGGCCAGAAAAGAATCCTCCGTGGGGTGCTTGCCAAGCAGGAACGCGGGGTGTTCATCGATCCGTTTTTGGGGATTGCTTGGGCTGATGCGCTTGGATTTAGCTCGGGCCATCAGCGGACACCTGCTCGACGCTCAATCGCCTGGGCGTCGAGGCTTTGTTGCAGGGCGATGGCCACCTGCTGATTGGCCTGGATCTGCCTGAGCGATGCACTGATCTGATCGAGCTGGGCGAGTGCGATACAAATGCCCAGCCAAGCTGCAATGACAAAGACGACGCCCAGCGCAATGGGCAAGGGCAAACCCAGAAAGAGAAGGGGTTTCGATTCTTTTGATTGTTCCATTGGGAATCTCCTGCAAGGTGCTTCCGGACACAGCTCGGCCCCAGGCGGCTGATAGCCGTCTGCGTGGCAGTGCATGGAAAGGGTTGGTAAGGGCGGGTGTATCAGGCGGTGATGTGGGTGCAATGCCCTACTTGCTGGTGTTCTTGTATTCGCCTTGGTACTCGAACTGACGCAGCTCGCGGTTGTTGGCAAAGCGGGCATCACCGTGCAGCGAGGTCTTGGGCTTCAAACGCACGAAAAGGGCCATAAGCGTGATGCCGACCGGCAGGAAGGTGAGGGCAGCGGTCACACACCATGACCACGGCACGTACAGCATCCGCCGGTCGTTCCAGGCCAGCTTGCGGGCTTCCCATAGTGTGTCCCAAGCCAAGCCAGCGAAGTGACCTTGGGTCAGGTGCAGATACATAGCACCCCCTGCGTACAGCCCGATCACGAAGCACACAGCCATCATGAACACGATTGATAACGAGACTTTCCACCACATGGCGTTCTCCTAGGCTGCGCGTTGACGCTGGCCATTGAGCAGGGCCAGCTTGTGTTCAGGCTCGTAATGCACTTCCTCGATGTAGGTGTTTTCCATGTACACCACCACGTCGAATGAGGTGCGCACCAGGCGCTCGATGTACGCGTAATCCAGGCCGAGTCCGATTGGTGACTGCTTCACCAGGCCGCACACACGTGCATAGCCCGCTTCACTGTCATTGGCGTGCGCAGTGGTCACGGTGCCCTTGGTGCCGGTGTTCAGAATCTCGATGTAGTGCCACACCTCATCACCAGTCAGCTCGGCCAAAAACAGGTGGTCAGGCTTCATCCGCATCGCGCTGGCCACCAGGGCTTTGGGCGTCACCACATGGCCATAGAGCAAATGCACATGGTTAGGGTGGAAGGGCATGGGGTCCTCCAGTATTTCCTGGATCGTGATCATGCGGCGGTTAACCGGAAACATGTCGATCAGCGACTTGCCGTAAGTGGTTTTACCCGAGCCCGGCCCGCCAAAAATGATGATGTTCTGGCGATTAGCGATGGCGATTTCCATGAATCGGTGCCACTCGCCGGCTGCGTGGGCTTCCTGCATGTCGCGCTGCCAGGCTTTCAGGGTCAGTATCGGTGAAGCGATGGCCTTGGCCCGGTCATAGCGACCGCTGTTGACGTAATCCATATGGGTGAAGCGATCCAAAGAGGGTTTTCGAAACGTCATCGACAGGGTGCCCTCTTCGCACGCCGGGGCCATGACGATCTGGCCCCGCTCCCCGCCAGGTAATTTCACAGTGTGAATAGGTGAGTGAGGAGCCAGTACGCGGTATCTCAGCGCACAGAGCGCATTGGCCAGCCGCCAGCACAGGTTGTAGGTGAGCCAAGGCGCTTCTTCGTGTTCCCAGCCGTTTGGACCGTCCACCCACAACTCGTAAGGCCGGTTGATGGCCACGTCCTTGGTGCCCTGACGATTTAGGCGCTCGGTGGCACCTGCCTGGTCGAGGAAGTCCAGAACCAGGGTGTCTTCGGTGAGTCCTTGCTCTTCAGTCATGAATACTCCTTAGCGGTTCTCGAAAACCGATGAAAAGTCGATGTCTCGGGCCACGATGACGGTGATGACCGTACCTGGCAGCAGATGCGCGGTGTCCGGAATGTTGATGGTGCTGTCCAGCGCCTTGTTGGCCATGCTCTCCACGTTCTGCTCGCTGTTGTTCACCGTGTAACCTCCAGACCCCGAGCTTTTCTGCGTCGTGTTGGACGCTGCCTGGAGCGCGTCCTGGATGAACGACAACATCACTGCACCGCCAAAGCGCTGCATGTAGTGACGATCAATCCAGGCTTCGGTCCCGCTGGCTCCCATGGGGCCTGCACCCAGGCTGTCAATCTTGGCCCGCACACCCGCTTGGGTTTCTATTTCGGTCCAGGTAGTGAACACGCTGGTTTCGCCTGGCCCAACCTCAACCGTCTGTTCACCGGTGAGCTTGTCACCCGCTGCCGCTATCACCGTGGAGCCATCAGCGGAATACAACGGATCGGTAAGACGACAATCCACCATCCCTGGGTGGGTACTGATGATTTCGGTATACAGCGCGCAGCGCGTGTAGGTGTTGTGGCTGACCAGGTACTTGCGGTTCGGTGCCAGGTACGCCTTGGCCGGGACAAAGGTGGTACCGCCCAGATTGCTCAGGCTGCTGCGTTTTCTGCTGGACGATTCACCACCCAGACCGCTGCTCGATCCGCCCTGAATGTCGGCCAGCATTGAAGGCGGCAGGTATGGCTGCTCGCCGGACGGCTGTTGCGGCTGAGGATTCCCAGCACCAGTACCCTGCGCGTCTTCCGAGGTCACCAACATTTCACGTCCCAGTTTGCGTTGCCGGGGGGTCTGTTCCACGGGCGTGTTCTGGCCGGACGCGCCGGGCGGTGGCGGCGCACTACCGGCATGGTCCTGACCGGTTTTTCCGCGCTCGGCATCCTCCTTATCCTTTTGCTCCTTGGCCAATCGCTCTCTTTCCGCTCGGGCTCGCCTTTCCTCTTCGGCTTTGTCAGCGGCCAGTTTGGCTTCCCGTGCCTTTTTCATGCTGTCGTCACTGCCCAGATTCACGTCCAGGGTCGCGTCCTTCTTGACGTTGGTTTCATCGACCTCGGAGCCGGTGGTTTTCATCTGGGAAATGGTGAAGTACCAGAGCCCGCCTATGCCCAGAAGACCAACCAACACGAGCCCAGCCAGGCCAAGGTAGAGTGTCTTCTTGTTCTGGGCATCGCCTGTGCGTTTGGCCCGCACGTCAAAAGCCCCACGGGCCTGGGTGCTGGCAGGCTCGGAGGCCGGTTTCTGTTCCGGGGCGGCTGCTGATTCGGGCGGCCCGATGCTATCCGGCCCTTGAGTGTTCTCCGGAGCCTGGTCGTTGTCATTGTTCTGCATGCTTAAGCTCCCGAATCTCGCCGGTGGTGGTTCCGTTGAAGTTGTACCCCGTGTTCACCTGGGCAGTAGGCCGGGCCTCTACAAGCAGACCGTTCAGGCGAAACCGAAACAATCGGCTGACCCCATGCACCACGATCACGTTCTGTTCGTTGTGCATGTCGGCCACGGTTTCGGTGCCATCGGGCAGTACCTGGTACAGCACCGGGCGCGGTCCGTTGCCGGTGAAGCGGAAGCAGGTCAGCATGCCGTTGTCCCAGCCCTCATACGGCCCTATGGACTTGCTATCTGCGTTCGAGCGCTTTTGATAGGGGCCGTTTTGCACCGGGCCGTCGCATGGGTTGCCGGGATCACGGCGAGCCGCAACAGCCTTTTTCGGCGGCTCGGGGTAGGTGAAGCGCAGCAGATACGTCGAGTCCTGGGTGCGCTCGACCAGCTTCAGCTCAATCAAATAGGTACGCCGATTGGTGTTAATGGTCAGGTTCGTATCAGGTTCCTGATCGGTGATCGGCTTGAGCGAGACCATGTTGCCCGCCTTGTTGGGGCCAATTGACCAGGCTTTCGGATCGCCCGAGACCATCAGCCCGGTGTCCTGATTGATCGTCTCGTTGGATTGGAGCTGGACGAGCGCTCCACGGCCAACCGTCGCTTGCACCCTGTACACCTCGTCAGGCGAATAAATGGCCGTCTGTACACGGCGGTCCAGTGCCGAGCCAGTGCCCATGCTCTCAGCAGAGGCGTGCAGGCCTGACGTCAGAAGCAACAAGGCGGTGAAGCCTGAAGCGGCTTTATTTACCATTGGACACCCCCACTTCTTGGGTCATTGTGTAGGCCTTGATCCCGAAGCCACGGGGGTTCAGCCACTGATCACCGGCTTTTTTCGCAGGGTTTTTGTAGTCGTAGGTCACTGTGGCCACCCAGGTGACCGGGTGCAGCTGGGGATCGGGGACGCCATTGCGGTCCAGCACGGTTTTAGTAATCCGCACCTGGGCGGTGCCTTCCCGATCTTTACGATCAAGGAAATTGATATTGTTGATATCCGTGCGTATTTGCCGGTTGGTCCCCAGCACTTCCAGATAGCCCTTGGAGGACAATTGGAAGTTGCGGTACTCGGTAAAGGTCTCGTCATAGGACATCAACTTGACCATGGCGTAATTGGCATCGTTACTCGAAAAGTTGTAGCTCTCGCGGAAACGCGTGTACGCGGAAAGCCAGAACTCGTCATCGATCTGCTCCTGTGGCTTGCCTTTGTCGTCGGCCCACACCACATCCGTGTAACCGGAATTTCTGTCGACCCGTACCAGGCCAAGTTGCACGGTCTTGAGCGGGGTCAAGCCCATCACGGCAGCAACTGACATGACGGCAATAGCCCCGAACACATAATTCAACCGCGTTGCTCGTTTGGTCTTGGCCTTTTCATCGGCGGCGATGCTCTTTTCAAAGTACCGAGCTGCATGAATCCAAGCCTGTTCAACCAGGCTGATTTCTTGTGCGGTGGCCGCGTCGATGCTGGTACGGGCGGCCAGTTGCCGCTCCTGCTCGATAACATCCTCTTTGGATTTGCGAAGCTTCTTCATAAGTCACCTAAACCTGGACAAACACGTGCTGCGCGGATCAGTTCGCGGAGCATTTGGAATCGTTGGGCGGGGCCTCGCCAGGCTTTGCCGGGGAGGCGTTTGCCGGACGCTTTGGAGGGGTGGTCTTGAGCGACTGGGCCTTGGGCGCAGGGCTCGCTTCTGGCAGCACCCGGCCAGGCACGGGAGCAGGCTTTGCCACGGGGGCAGCGCGAGGCGCAGGGGCATGGGTGAAGGGCATGTCTTCCCATTGCCCTTCCGGTTCGGACAGTTTGGGTGCAGAGCCACACCCTGACAGCAGGGCAGCCGAAAGCAGCCCGCTCAAAGCAAGTTTGAAATTCATATTGGAGTACCTGAGAGAAGCGAGGGTGTTGCGATTAGTGAGAGGGCGTAGCCGGTAAAGCGATGTGTTATTTGATGTTGTTGCGTCCCCTCCGCAGTCTGGAAATGCCAGCGGCGACACCGCGTGTCATACCCTTGGCTGCACCAAACCCTGAAATGCGGCTGACCATTCCGCCTCCGGAGGGGCCGCCACCCATGATGGAAGCCGCTTGCCCAGGCAGTTCGATGACAAGTGCTGTAAACGTGCCAAAGACAAGCAAGATGATGAAATTACCCGCCAGAGAGGTATTTAAAGAACCATCTTTGATCATCGCAGTGTTGATAAAGCCAATCTCGATAGCAAGTACGACCGTAATTAGTACCTGAGCCAACATAAAGCCTCCAATGGCTGATGCCCAACCCCAGAAATACTGCTTGGTCTGATCAAACAACAGAAATGCAATGAATAGAGGCCCTACGGACACAATAGCTGTTGTCGACACCTTCAGCACAAAAAGCGTGGCAACGGCGGCGAGCAAGAACGGGATACCTCCGAGCACATAAAAAACCACTCCTTGAATACCCAACCAAATATTAGCAACACTGGTAGTTATGATATTGAAGTTCATGGCACTTATAAGCGCTTGCAGGTTTTCTATATACGCAACAATCAAACTGTCGATCTGGTTGGTTTGCACACCCTCCTGGCCGGACATGATTCCCCCCATCCAATTAGGGAGGCCAGTGACAAAGGGCACGATTGTCTTCACGTACCACTCCAAGTTGAATGCACACGCGGTGATAAACGCCATTTTTGCAATTTCTTTCGCCACGTCTTCAAAGGCGACGTTCATTCCTCGGTACAACCATTGAATGTTTCGAAGCGTGAAGTCGATCAACCACATGGTTCCGAAGAGCGCTCCAAGCCCCAGCATTACCTTTGCCATGCCGGTGACCAAAGCGCTTTGCAGAGCGGCATCAACGAATTCGAACAACGTCTGGGCTATTTTTGTTACGTCCATGCCGCCTCCGTTATTTTGATCGTGTATAGGTTGTGTTGTCGAAATAGATGACGTTGCCTTCCATACGCATGGTTGCAAGACCACCAGCCATGCTTAGAACACTCTCCGATTCTGCCTTAGCTTCCAGTCGCTGCAGGTTTTTTTCCATTTTTCCATACCCCACAACATCGGCCGTGGTTTCAAGGTTTACGTGGAAGACTTCTCCATCCTTTGATATATCCATCACATAGGTTGGCTTGCCCATTCTGGTTTTGTTTTCTCCGGTCCATCGACCAACAAATCCTTGTCCTTTGTCATCACCGCAACCAGACAGTGCAAATGCAAACAGCACCAAACAAATCACAGCACTCATTTTTTTAAACATAGGTCATATTCCCTTGTGAACTGAGTTGTTAATCATTCGTAGCTAGGCCGCACGCTCGTTTTACCCTTCATGTAATCGCTGAACGCTTGTGCCCGCTTTTCATTTTCCATTTTCTCTTGCTGCTGCTGAAGTATCTGCATATTGGCCAGCCGCATCTGCTGGTTTTGTTGCTCGATCAGCTCCTGCTGGTAACGCAGTTGTAAATCCTCCTTCTGCTGTGGGGTCGTCACCTCGTTCAACCGAGCCCGTAGCAGCTCAGCGTTCTTGACCCGTTCAGTGCTGGCGTTGTAATTGCGCTCCAGCGCATCGGCAACCGACATCATCTGGTCGAATTTCGCCTGCACGCTGGCATTATCCGAGGTTAAGCCGTAGCGGTCACGCAAACTGGCGATGTCCCGGCCCGTGCTGTAAACATCAGCCCAATCCCCCATGGGCATGACTTTGTTCAAGGCGGGGTCATTCAGGAACCCACCCAACATGTCGTTGCCGGTGACGATGCTTTTGTAGTGGTTGTATTCCTGAGCGGCCTGGGCGATGCCTTCCTTGGCTGTGGTCAACGCGTCCATTGCCTGCTTAGCCTGAGCCATCGCATTCGCTTTAAGCACAAGCAGGTTTGAAGGATCTAGCACCGGAACGCCTGGTACTGCCGCATGCGCAGCAGGCAGGGTGGTGGTCAATATAAGCGCGCTCAGCGCACAAACCATCACGTGTTTTTTCATGACGAAACCTCGATTTCATTCTGTTCCTGAAGGGCTTTCCAGGCTTTTTGAAAGGCTGGCATCCAGCGCTGTGCATCCCGCGTGTTCATGGACTGGCGCAAGCCCTCGGCATAGTCGAACGCAGGCAGCCACACGGCGGGATCGTCAGTGTTCAACCATTGGCGCACGGCCTCGGCCACCAGAAACGCATCGACCCACACCGTGGGATCAGTTGTGCCCAGGTGCTGCCGGATACGCTCGGCCACCGCCAGGTTCTTTTGGGTGGCGGATAACAGCGGCAACCAATACTTGAGCGGGCCGTCCAGCTCCATTTTCAGCTTCACCGTCTGGTGACCCTGTTGCACCACCATTTCCCGGCTCAGCGGCCCCATATCACGCACGGCCTCAAACACCTTGCCGGTGACGCCGAACTTGGCGTAGCTCTCGGCCTGGGCTTTCTTGTTTGGGAGCCAGATAGGCGTTGTCACTTGCTGAATGACGGCTGCTGCGTAAGGCGTCGCCAGTGCTTGCTCGGGGTACTGGGTGTCCATGATCAGGATTTCCCCGCGCATGCGTCCGCTCTGCAGGACCTCTTTGATTGCGTCCGCCGTGCTTTTGAACGACAGCGGTGCCCAATACTCGGCCACCACGTTCAACAGCAGATTGCCGGGGCGGGCTTCGTGCATTTCGCGTTTCATGTAGAACAACGTGTTCAGAAACGCTTCCATGACTTCTGGGTGCTTCTCGGCGTAGTCGTTTTTGAGCAACTGCGTGCAGTCAAAGGCCAGACGCCGGTAGGTCTGCGCATTGAACTGGTTGATCGGCGAGTCCAGAACCCAGGCGTACTGACCTTCGCGGCCTTCACCGGCCAAACGGCACCATTTCGACAGCCGGGTGTGCAGGCAATTGCCACCCCGATGGGGGATGTTTTGCAGCAGCAGCGACATGCCCCGAAGTCGCACATTGGTATGCGCCATGACCGCTTCGACCGAATCCTTGATCGTGCGCTGGTCGGCTTCATCGGTCTTCGCTGGACCACCGGCGCAGCACAGCACCAGATCATTCAGCATTTGCCTCAACCCAGGACGGTCGTGAAACTGAAACGGGTTGACGCCGGTGAAGTGCCCAGGCTGCACGGTGTAATACTCAGCACCCAACCCACACAGCAGATGTCTCAAAGACTCGTTGTAGTCGATGCCGAAAATCAGCGGATCGAAGCGGCTGAGAAAGGTCAGCAGGATGGCCTCAGCGGTGGTTTTACCTACCCCCGTTTGGCCTGTGTAAACCGCATGACCTGGCAGCATTTCACCGAGGTTGTTCTGGCCGGGTGGGCTGTCATGCACGTTGAGCATATATAAGGCCTTGTTGACCGTCAGCACCGGCATCACGCCCGTTCCATCACCGATGGGGTTGCCCTTGACCTTGCCCGTGGGAGTAGAGTGCAGGGAAAAGCTGCACGCCAGGTTCTCGGTCGACTTCATCATGGGGTACATGGCCTCGGTCACACCGGGGAACTGCGTGTACCAGGTGTCGATGTTGCTCATGGTCGAACGCACAAAGGTCGCGTCACGCACCGTAAACACCGACGCCATTTTCGTGCCGTTCTCGATGGCCTGGTCCGGGGTGTTGCCATAGACGATCAGCGAGGCGTGATAACGACCGAAAGCCTTGTCGCCCAGGGTGATGGCATCGATGGCATTTTCCAGTTCCTCGGTTTGCTTTGAATCGCGCTCGACCGAGCCCAGATCCGCCACGTGCTTTTTGAATTTGTCCTTGGCCTTGTTACGGTCTTCGAACAGAAACGTTTGCACCAGGGTGAACTCGAACTGCTGCTCGATGGCCTCGTCCCACATACCGGGGTAGGTCCCGCCACTGGGGTAGTCGCGCAGGTCAAAGGTGGTCGCGAAACGCTGGCCACCCCGATTGGGCCGGTTCTCGACAAAATCGTAGTTTTCGAAGTTGGTGACGCTATCAATGATCGCGTCACCCAAGCGGGTGTCGCTGACCAGCACGTCTTTTTCGTGCCCGTTGATCAACAGGCTGAAGTAGCGCCCGATCTGTGAGAACAATGCACCGTGTTCGTTTTCCTCAAGGCCCATGATGACCGGGTCATATTCGGCCAGCAACGTAGAGGAAAGTGACAACAGGTCGCTCATGCGCTCGATCCCTTCATCAACCTCGCGGTACTTGAGGATCAGGGCAATGCTGTACCCAACCTGGAAGAAGGTGCCGTTGCGAAACGGTGCGGTGTAAGCGTCCACAAAATCCTGAAGGGCGGGAAGTGGCAAGGCGTATTGCGTGTCCAGCTCGATGCCCGTCTTGGTGATGTAGGTTTGCAGCATTAGATGCTTGCCTTCCTTTTTGCCCAAGGCCAGGAAGTAGCGGTTGAGGTTGTGAAACAGTTGGATCAATTCTTCATCACTGCGGGTTTCGCTGGAAACCCCCTTCAACTGAATCAAACTCATCAGGCGATTGCCGGGCAGTGTCACCATGTGTTCGTGGACCGGATAGCGCATCAATGGCACTTTCTTTTCCGGGGGCATAACGCTTGTGTGAAAATCGTGCGCCATAGAATTCGCTCCATTGCGGATTAAAAGGGGTCAGCAACAACGGTTTGCCGTACTTGAGGTTCAGCCAGAGACGCCGCCGTGCAAAGCGGATACGGCGCAAGTACTGAGGATCGATCAGGCCCACGACCCTCAAGGCGATGAGGGCAATCAGGAATGGGGAGGCAGCAACCAGGCCCCACACCCAGGACAGCAAGAAGGTTGCGGCCACACCGAAGACCAGGCCGCCCATCAGCAATCCCACCATTGGCATGATGGGAATGTTCCAGAACATCGCAGGCCGACTCATGGCGTTGTAGCTTTCGAAGGTCAGTTTCTTGAGTACTTCGTTACTGGCCATAGGCGCTCCTGGTCAACCCGGCACGCCGGTGCCGAACACCTGCCAGGCCGCCGTGCCCAAGGCCACTGAGCCACCGACAACCAGCAGCACACCCACTTGTTGCAAGTAGTCCATGAAAGTGTGCGAACGGTCGCCTGTAGAACGCGCAATCAGCCATTGGGCACCTGACCAGATCAGGCAAACCAGGCCCAGGGTGCCCGCTAGGGTGTAGAGGCCCAGGCGGATATTGCTGCCCCACTGGTTCAACGTGCTGAGCCAGTCAGCGGAGGCGATGCCGGGCAGGCAGGCCAAGGTCACCAGCAGAATGCACAGCTCGCCTTTGTTGGGCACAAGGGTACGTTTGATCATCATTGATCCTCTTCGGGGGTGGTTGAGGGTTGTTCAGGGGGTGAAGCCGGAACAGCAGGTGCAGCGGATGGCGCAGAAACAGGCGGTGGTGCCGGTGGCAGATAGCGCGGGTACTGGCGCAGTACGTCCCAGCTTTCGTAAGTCGGCTCAATGGTGGACGCAGGGGCCTGAGCGCGCTGGAGCTTGTTCGGTTCAGGTGATCCGCCTTCCAGCGCCGGGACCGTCACGGTGGTCGTGCCTGCATTGGCCAACACACGTTGCACGTGGCTGCTGCCACCAAATTCGGCCTCGGCCTTAAAGCCACGTTTGGGGTTGCCGCTGTAGTAACAGGAAATGGCTTTGTGCAAAGCGCTTTGCACATCAGGATCGGTTTTCCTGGCCTTTACATAGCAGGCCTGTAGCTCTCGCGCTGCCATGCGCAAGTTGGTGCAGGGTTCGAACACAGGTTCGGGTCGGCTGACATCGAAATGCTGCCGGTTGATTTGGCCCAGGCCGATGCTGAAGTCAGCGCCCTCTGCGACCAGCTTTTTCACCGCCAATACGGCTTCATCCAGGCTCTGCGGTTGACGCGGCAACACTTTGCCGCTCACGCCGATGGCATAGGGATTGAAGGAGGATTCTGTCTTGACGATGGGAGTCAGCGTGTCTGGGTGTATCGAGGGAGCGCATTGCATAGCCAGGGCCAGAAAGGCACTGGTGGTGAGCATTACAGGTTCCTTTTAATCTGGGGTCGTAAGAGGTTTGCCGGGTACCGTTTTTTTGGAGTCTTCAATCAGTTGCCCAACGGCCATTTCAAGAAAATTATCGATCAGATACCGAGCGAGCTCCGAGGGTGAAATCTGCCTAGAGCTTTGGGTTTCATAGCTAACCCGTATCGCAGCTTTATTCAGCGCCTCCACCCTGATCGGTCGGATATATACGCTTGATGTCTTGGTGGTTGCTTCGTCTTCGGATGACGCCATGGGAACTCCTAAAGGCTGTGAGAACGCAAAAAAACACCGCCAGGCAAGACCAGGCGGTGAAATGGGAAATAGTGGAAAGAAGTAATGCCTAGGCGGCATTCACCGTCGAGTAGAAAACGGTCCCAGAACGCCCGACAAGGCGCTCCAGCGCGGCGTTCTGTGACAGAAGCGCGAAGAAAGCCGCCCTGCGGGCAGCTTCAGATTTCAAGTCGATGATCTGACGGAGCGTTCTTTCTAGCTCTGTCGGCACATTGCGAAACTCGATGCAGTCGAGTGCGCGGTTAGAACGAATCAGCGCAGCAGCCTTTAATTCCTCTACCGTAGAGTCCTGCAAAACACAGGTTCGACCGCCGAACTGAACGAACCCATGGGCACCGTTCAACGCAGTGATGGTTGTGGTGTGCGTTACCTCGGGGTCGAACCGTAGCAGCAGATAGCCAGGAAATAGACGAACCTCCTTTTCTATAGATGAAGGGCGATCAGTACGTTTGCGAGAGGTGATCCTGACAGGGGAATACACCTCAACGTCTAACCGCTTTATCAATGTCATAAGTGACTGATAAACGGCAGAATTGTGCATCAAAACGTGCCAGTTTTTCATATTCAAAACCTTTAGATCAGGCGCTCTTTCGAATTCCGGAACCGCTGAGCCCAGGGGAGAATCATGAGCCATATACAGCCGGCTCTATCCGCTTCTGGATCGAAGGAGCTCAATCAAGGAACGGATTTCTAGGGAACAAAATAGATGGAACAGAAAAAAAAGTAAACACCTTTGTACCTAATAAACACATTTGTGGCTTTGTGAAGGCGCAAGCAGATGAAATTATTGGTTTTTTTGGAGACACTGTGGACACTCTCAGGAGCGTGGTAGGAGCAAAAATCAAAGCCCTTCGGAAGTCTTCTACGTTGAGCCAAGCGGACTTGGCGGAAAAGATTGGCTGCGACGCTCCGCTGATAGGACGTTACGAACGAGGCATAAACCTGCCTGGCATCGAGCAGTTGATAAGAATCGCAACCGTGTTCAACGTCGCTCCAGGAGAGCTGCTACCTGGTGGCCAAGATATTCTCCGCACGCGATTGATATCGCTCCGACAAGAACTTTCAGAAAAAATCAACCAGGTCGATTCTCCTGAAAGCCTTGAGGAAATAATCCGTCTCACAGATAAATTCATCGCATACAATAACCCGTCCAAAAAGACACAGTCTGAATAGATGAAAACTCGTTAAATCAGGCCATATTTTTGAGATAACTCCTCTATACGGCTTTTTCTCTGGAAGTTATATATACTCGATTGCATATCTAGAGGTAAGAAACCGTCTGCAACCAACGCAGCATATTTCTCATCCATTCGAACAAGTTGCACCAGCTCTTTGATTTCATCCCGGTGTGGTTTTTCTAGTACAGCGACTGGAGTAGTCATAGCCGATTCTGTCCTCAGATCTATACCATCACTAGAGCACTTCTACATAGACAAATCTACGCAAAACGCACTCAATATTCACGGCAACAATTTCCGAATTAAATACCACTTTTCACTTTTACCCAAACGCGTGTACGAATTCGCTCTAGTTTCAACGGAAGGGGCTCTAAAGGAAAAAGCCTACTAATAGTATCTTTGTCCAAATAAACCGAAGCGTTATCTCTAAGCTTTGGCTCCACAAACTGCTTTGCATCTTTATTAGCACTAGGGTAAAGGGTGTGATTTGAAGTTTTAGCAATCACTTCAGGGCGCAACATGTAGTTTATAAACGCCATGCCATTTTGAGGATGAGGGGCATCCTTCAACAACACCATATTCTCTGACCATACCAAAGCGCCTTCGCGAGGGATGGAGTATGCTATTCGACGTCCAGTTTTGTTTTTCTCATTCAACTCTTGCGCTGCAAGCGCACCATTTGCCCATCCTACAACCATACAAATATTACCATCAGCCAGATCAGCATCAATTTTAGATGAGTCAAAATAGCGTACATAAGGACGAATCTTGAGCAATAAGTCTTGAGCTTTCTGATAGTCGTCTGGGTTTTTGCTGTTGTGAGGCAGACCAAGGTAGTGCAAGGCTATCGAAATAATTTCACTCGGAGAGTCGAGCATTGCTACACCGCACTGCTGGAGCTTACTAATATTTTCTTCCTTGAACACCAAATCCCAACTATTTACCGGAGCGTCATCACCTAGTGCGGACTTTATCTTATCGACATCATATCCGATTCCGGTAGTCCCCCAAAGGTAGGGTACTGCGTACCGGTTTCCAGGGTCATTAATAGAAACCTTAGCCAGTATTTCGGAATCAAGGTGCGACCAGTTGCTGAGCTGGCTGCGATCCAGAGGTTGGAGCACTCCTGCAGTAATCAAGCTCGGCAACACGTTTGAGGTAGCTACCACTACGTCATACCCTGTGCGCCCAGCCATGACCTTGCTCTGCATGATCTCGGCGCTGTCAAAGGAATCAATGAGCAGTTGGCTGCCGGTTTCGTGCTCGAATTCTTTAGGGGTCTCAGGTGCGATGAAGGCATACCAGTTATATAGATGCACGCTGGGTTGGCTAGCGACCGCAATATTTAGCCCAGCGCTGAACAAAGAGGCAGTAATGACGGTCAACATACGAACGCTTTTCATAGGCTTACTCCGTGCCATTGGTCAGTCCCCATTGGTAGGTACCGAATCCATGAGGGCGCAATATAAACGTATCTAGTCAGGTTTTAAATAACCCAATAGGGGTAGACGATGCCAAACCAGCTTCAGGGACAAATTTGGCACAGGTCGATAGCGAAACTAATCGAAAAGCTCAACCGGCCTGAGTTTTGGAATTCGCTAGTCAGATTGCTAAAGGAATATGCACCAGTCGACAACTGGGTTGTGCTGATGTTTGGCAGCGAAGGGGTACAGGCAATTTGCTATCCTGATACTGCTGACGATGAAGAGATCGATGGGCTGCTCAACCGATATGTCAAAGGGCTATACATGCTTGATCCCTTCTACATAGCTAATCGAGAAAATCAGCAAAGCGGTTTTTTCCATCTCTTGGATATCGCACCGACTCACTTTTTGGAAACAGAGTACTATCATCTTTATTTTGAGCAATTTGTATCAGTAGATGAAGTTCAGTATAACGTTCAGCTTGACTCTGAAAGAACACTTTGCTTATCCATGGGTAGTAAAAGTCGGTTTACTCAGGAGCATATTGCTATATTCGAATTAATCAAACCATGGGTATTGGCTTTGATGAAGCAACGTATAGCTTCTGATATTGAAGAAAAAGAAAGCTCTGGCCCCCAGCAATGGCAGGACAAGATTATAGAGCTTGCTCCACAACTCACAGGTCGTGAGATTGATGTTCTAAAACTCGCCTTAAGTGGTTTTTCAAACAGCGAAATTGCTGGAAAGCTATCAGTATCTCCAGAGACAGTTAAAGTACATCGAAGAAACTTTTACAGTAAACTCAATATCAAATCGCAATCAGAACTTTTTGCTTACTTCTTCCAAAGCACCATAAGCTAACATAAAAGAAGTTATCATAAAGGGAGTGCGACTTTCTCGCATTCCCTTTCATGACTTGACGCTGTCAGAGACTAGACTGGATGGGATAGCACAAGCGTGTTTTGTCCATCCAGCCACTACATAGGCTGTAGCAGACAATAGCGGATCAGTGCCTGTTCAACACTCTGTTTACTAGCCAATACGAGCAATACGCTGATGTCGGTAATACCATCAGAATCCATCACCTCGTAAAAGATCCGGTATCCGTCAGTATTCAACTCACGATAGTGCAGTACGCCCAGCTCACTCAATTGAGGACTGACCGGATAGCCCAACGGGGTGGACATGAGCTTGTCCTGGATGGCATCGATAAGGGAATCTATGCGTTGAGCAGCTGATGAGAATCCCTGATAGACAGCCAGATGTTCAACCTGATCTTCGAGGCTTTGCTGGGCAACATCGGTAAAGCGTAGTGCAAACGTATTCATTTATGCTCCTATTTATTTTTGGGCGAACCTCCTGCTCAATCGGGCTTTGAGTTCGTCAGTGGAACAGTGCTTGCCTTGGGAGTACTCGCGGGAGCTGATTGCCAGGAGCTTCACCAAGGCAATTGACTCATCGCGGCGCTTACGATCAGCGTAAGACTCCACCACGTAGGCTGGGACACCGTTTTGCGTGACGACCAATGGCTCTTCAAGAGGCAGGTCGGCTGCGTTGCGTTTTAGATAACTTATTGTTTCAACTCGCATGAGTTGATATCTCCTTCATAGTGGCACCGAGAAACACATGCCTAACTTGGCTGCTTTGACTGCGCTTCTTGCCTAAGCTTCATACTACAGGTCTAAATATAGACCAAATACGATCCATTTGCAATCTTTATATTTTTCTCAGTGTCAAGGCCCTTCATAGACTTGGCGCAATAAAATTCACCTCCTAACTTTTATCTGTAAAAGTGGTGATAAAATACGTTATCACCACTTATCGCCGTTTATCGGTTTTAGCCGCAACCCTGCAGTCCACGTTGCTTTTATGACTGAAAAGGAAGCATACGATTGCGGCGTGGCCAGCTGGGAGAGAGAAATGCAGGAATTGACGAAAGCGGCTCAACTCGATCAGCGTCGCCTCACCGCAGTCGAATTTCAGACTCTGGCTCGCGTTCCGGCGGCAGTCGAGTGGTTTGCCAACCTGGACAACCCGCGGACCCGACGCGCCTACCAAAATGACTTGGAAGATTTCTGCGGGTTTGTCGGCCTGGCGTCGGCCGATGAGTTTCGCGTGGTGACCCGCTCGCACGTCTTGGCCTGGCGCGCCGATCTGGAACAACGCGGCCTAGCCGGGGCCACGATCCGGCGCAAACTGGCCGCGCTGGCCAGCCTCTTCGATCACCTCTTAGAAAACAATGCCGTCGCCGGCGGCAACCCGGTGCACGGCGTCAAACGGCCCAGGATTGATACCAACGAGGGCAAGACCCCGGCCCTGGGCGATCACCAGGCCAAGCAGCTGCTCGATGCTCCGGACACCGAAACGCTCAAGGGGTTGCGTGATCGGGCGATTCTGGCCGTGCTGCTGTACCACGGCCTGCGCCGCGAAGAAGCGGCGCAGCTGCACACCCACGACCTGCAGGAACGACGCGGCATCAAGCACCTGCGGGTCCACGGCAAAGGCAGCAAGATCCGCTTTTTGCCCCTGCATCCCGTGGCCGCCGAGCGCATCTACGCGTACCTGGAGCAGGACAGTGAGCGCGCAAGGAAGCCCGGTCCGCTGTTTCGCTCGCTGCGCGGCACCACCACCGGCGCTGGCATAACGACCAACGGCATCTACACCGTAGTGACGGCCTGGGCGAAAAAAGCCGGGATCGAGGTTGACGGCCTGGGGGTCCATGGGCTCAGAGCGACCGCTGCCACCAATGCCCTGGAGCATGAGGCCGACATCGCCAAGGTCCAGACTTGGCTGGGTCACGCCAACATCAGCACGACCAAGATCTACGATCGGCGAGAGTACCGGCCGGAGGATTCGCCGACTTACAAGGTAAGGTACTGAACATGTCTCATTAATCTTCCAACAGTTGAACAGAGGCGTAACAATCCATTGAGAAAAATATTATTACTGTCACAGTGTTCAACACTAGTAGAAATGATATGATTGACAACCCACAAAATGTAACAAGGATTGTTATGAAAAACCTCTTAATAACCGATGTTGATAACACGCTTTTTGACTGGCAACACATGTGGTACAAAAGTTTTTTGGCAATGAGCATGAAAGCTATTGATATATCAGGGATTGATCCAAACCGCTATTATGAAGAATGCAAAATACTGCACCAAAAACACGGAACAAGTGAATACTCTTTTGTACTAAGCGAACTGCCGTCGTTAAAAAAAATGTATGGAGATAATGTTAGAGACATTATGCAACCGGCAATTCAGGAATTTAGAGACTCGCAAAATAGCACTCTTGTTCTGTATCCGGGCGTAAGAGATACATTAAAGTCCTTAAAAAAAGAAGGCGTTACTATCGCAGCATTTACTGAGTCCAAAGCTTTTTACACTCACACTCGATTTAAAAAACTAGGACTGGATGAGATTGTGGATTTTATATACTCACCAAAAGATCATGTTCTGCCAGACGACCGAAATCCCACAGCAGGTTTGCTGACACATACAGAGCACAGATATACACCCGAGGGTGAAATGAAACCGAATCCGCATATTCTGCTAAGCATTATCGAGGAATTAAGTTTTAAACCTAACGACACCTTGTATGTAGGAGACAACCTGTTCAAAGATGTTTTCATGGCACAACAGGCTGGCGTCACCGACGTTTATGCTAGTTACGGTGCAGCACAGCACAGGACTGAAGAATACGACCTATTGAAAAAAGTAACACACTGGACTAATGACATGATTGAGAAAGAAAAAAAAGCTCTGCATCCCGGCGCAATTACACCTACACACTCAGCCACAAAATCATTTAATGAAATCCTAAAATTAATGAGATTGTAAATGGACGAGTTATCAGCGAAAGTTGAGATATGGAAGAAAATTGTTGACGTTCAACAGCATTTCAATGACTTAGAACTTCGAATAAGGAACTTCGCGCTAATTGTAACTGGTGCTTTTTTGGGATTGGGTGGCTACGCTATAAAAGATGGCGGCTTTGTAACAGTTGTTAATTTTAATATCTCAAGCGCTTCATTAATCGTGGCGGCAGCGCTCGTACCCCTTATAGCGTTTTATCTGATGGATAGACTTTGGTATCACCGATTACTCGAGGGATCTGTGACAGCGGGTATTAGCGCTGAGGAGGAGCTTAACAAATCCAATATACTTGTAAGCTTGGGGACTTGTGTTTCAACCCGTAGCCCATTCGTCATTCCACTCCTAAAATTGAAAGTACATTCGAGACATAAAATGGATGGGTTTTACGGCCTTTTATGTTTAGCAATAATTGTACTGACACTCACTCTAGGAATAGGAATCAGACCGTCCACTGGTCAATCAGAATATCTTTTATCAAACACATCGCATCGGCTATTCTTAAATGAAGATAACCTTGAGGCACGAAAAATATGTGAGAACCATGTTCAATACATGCTGATTAAAACGATGGGAGTTCCAGGCTCTGTTGTTACAGATCCTTACACCGGACGGCAAGCAGTGCTAGTTGCCGGCCATTGGAGTATCTTACCTCGTTGCTAAACATCAAAATCGGAAATCAAATGAGTCATGGCTAGCCGTAAAAGGCGTCGAGATACTCGCCGCCTTTTAGCTTATGTTTAGTGATATCTGTCGCTGTTTTCACAGATTTAATATAGGTAATATAGGACAATGCTAACGCGCCTAATGCTTGGGGTAGACCCAACAGTCGCGTCACCAACCGCCATTTGGGATTACGGCAGATCGAGCTAAGTATGCACGCTCGGAATGGCATTAGTGAGCTTAGCACCGGCGCAATGGTCCGCCCTCTGGATGGTTGCCGCGCCAGCGGACTCGGGGCATTATCCAGTGACGGCTGGCTTGGCTGTTTGGAAGACGCTCAGAGGGAGCTACGATATGCGCTTGGAAGCAATCAGCATCACCAACTTCCGCTGCTACAGAGAAGAACTCCGGGTTGAGCTGGACGACTTGACGACCTTTGTCGGCCGGAATGACATCGGCAAATCCGCCATCCTAGAAGCTCTGGAGATTTTCTTCAACGCAGACGTCGTGTCCATGGAGCAAGGGGATGCTCATGTCCACAGCGCAGACAAGACCGTTTCGATCACGTGCGAGTTCTCGGATCTGCCGTTGACGCTGACGTTGGACGCGGGTGCAGAGACCACGTTGGCCGATGAATACCTTTTGACCCAGAATGGTCGGCTGAAAATTCGAAAGTCCTACGACTGCTCAAGCAAGAAGCCATCTGCAGACATATTGGTGCTTGCCTTCCACCCCACCACTGCTGACTGCGACAACCTGCTGGAGCTGAAGGAGAAGGAGCTTCAAAAGAAGGTGAAGGACCTTGGCTTGGCGGTTGCACTGAAGGGCAACCCCGGCATGCGTCGCGCACTTTGGGCGGCTGCTGGCGACCTCAAACGTCAAGAGGTCGCGATCACGGTGGGCAAGCCCAAGGAGGACGTCAAGCGTATCTGGGACCAGATTGAGCCCCACCTGCCGATGTTCGCGCTCTTCCAAAGCGACCGGAGCAGTCGTGACTCGGACAACGAAGTTCAAAGCCCGATGAAGGCAGCCGTGGCTGCGGCTATTGCAGAGGTCCAAGACGACATCGCTCGAATCCAAACCAAAGTTCGCGAGAAGGCCGAAGAGATTGCGAAGAACACGCATACAGCCTTGGCCATGATTGATCCCAACCTGGCCAGCGAACTGACGCCCGAGTTCAGTCCTCCTACCGCCGCCAAGTGGCAGGGCCTGTTTTCCCTCGGCTTGAACACCGACGACGGCATCCCGTTGAACAAGCGGGGCAGCGGCGTCAGGCGGCTTGTGCTGGTGAGCTTCTTCAAAGCCGAAGCCGAGCGCCGACTCAAAACGAGCACAAAGCGTAGCATCATCTACGCGATCGAGGAGCCAGAGACGGCCCAGCACCCCAACAACCAGCGGATTCTCATCGACTCGTTCAAGATGCTGTCCGAAGATCCGGGCTGCCAGGTAGTGTTGACCACGCACAGTCCTGGATTTGCTTCGGCGCTGCCCCAAGAGGGCATTCGCTACGTTTCTCGCCACAACGACACCAAAAAGCCGCAGGTTGAGTCGGGCGTCGATGTGTTCGGCCAAGTGGCAGAGGCGCTGGGCGTGACGCCTGACAGCCGGGTTCAGGTGCTGGTGTGTGTCGAGGGCCCCACCGATGTCCTCGCATTGAAGTCCCTCTCCAAAGCGCTCCATGAGGCTGACTCCACCCTGCCGAACCTTGCTTCCGATGAGCGGCTGGCGTTTGTTGTCCTCGGCGGAGGAACGCTGGAGCACTGGGTCAACCAACACTACCTAAGGATATTAAAGAAGCGGGAAGTGCATATCTACGATGGCGATGTCCCGGCATATGCGGTAAGCGCGCAGCAGGTGAACGACCGAGAGGACGGTTCATGGGCCGTTGTCACCACCAAGCATGAAATGGAGAGCTACCTGCACAAGGACGCCATCAAGCAGGCGTTTGGGTTTGACATGGAGATCTCCGATCATCCAGTGGACGGCAAAGCTGTGCCAAAAGTCTTTGGAGAGGAATTTGTTGCCCATGCCGGCGTGGGTAGTCCACTCAAAGATTCCAACGCCAAGAAAAAGTTGGCTCAGCATGCTTTCCCGTGCATGACAGCGTCCATGCTGGACGAGCGCGATCCAGACGGCGAAGTTCGTGGTTGGATGCGTCGGCTTGGCGAGATGTTGGCTTAGAGGAATCAAACGCGCCTCTCCAAGGCTATCTCGCGGAACATGCGGAGCCTGCCGTAGCGAAGGCCCGCGATGCCACCAACCAAGCATAAGGGAGGGAGAGCGAGTCGTATGGGGCGATTCGGCCTCGACATGAATACTTGGCTCGATCTACCGTGATCCGAAATGGCGGCTGGTGACACGACTGTTGGGTCTAACCCGGCTTGGTGACTGGTGACAGCCAGCGCGATAGGTCACCCTGTCCATCACCAGCTCCAGGGAAGACTGATCACATGACCACGGCCAGCCGATCTGCCGGGTACTGGTTCATGAATGCTGCGCTCTGCTCTGGCCGCGCCGTCAACCAGTCCATATACGAACCCTTCGGCAAAATCACTACCATGCGCTTTTCGTCCTGGGGCTTGTGGTACGCCTTCATGAAGTCGTGATCATCTGCATTCACGGTCAGCATGGTGTAGCTGTGCAGGACCTGGTCGGTGGCCGGATCGCGCCACTGCTCCCACAGGCCCGCAATGCCCAGCAACTCGCCGTCTGCACGGGCTATCCGCGTGGCGATTGCCTTGCCTGATCGCCAGTCCGGCTCGTAGATGGCCACCGCAGGGATAATGCAGTGTTGTGCCTGGCGCCATGCATGTCGAAACGACGGTTTCTCGGCCACTGTCTCTGATCGAGCATTGTACGTGCGCCTGGCAATTTTACTGTCCTTGCTCCAGGACGGGATCAGCCCAAAGGAGCCAGTCAGCACTTCCATGGCTGCGGGAGACTCGTCGTCTTCGCCGCGTCCGTCAGGCCTGCGCAGGTATGGGCCGATGTAGCCAGGCCACAGATCGAGCCTGCCCTGGTCGAACAGTGCGACCCCGAACACTTCAGCAACCTGATGGGGTGACGGTGCTTCATAATGGCTACACATAGTGGCTCACGGGGGCATGTGGATGTACTAATGTGAGACGCCGCCCTGCCCTGCCGTTCCATTTAATCGACTGGTTACACCCTACTGCGACCATGCGCACAGGCAGAAACGAAAAAGGGTGCCTTAGGCACCCTCTTCGTATTAGATCCGGAAACCACTTGGCTTTCGCGAGCAAACTTTAATAGTTCATATTTAACAATTATTAATTGCTAAAATTTGGTTAATCCAACGTGTACCCTTGAGCTTCCAACGCATGCCTGACAATAGCGCTGACCGTCCTGTGTGCTTTCCCGGAACGCTTATTTTCACGCACATCGTCCTCAATTTTTTCCAGTATGCCTGGAGGCAAGCTGATAGAGACTGGAACGGGCTTCCTCATATCGGGAGCTTTTGCCAGCGGGGCGGAATCATAAGGCTTGCCAGCAAGCTCTTGGGCCAGGCGCTCAGATGCTTCCTCGCTGACCTGCCCCCGCCTATTTGCAGTCTCACTCGCCTTTTTAACTGCCATGGAACACCTCATCCAACAAACTCTTTATCTCGTTGGCTGCTTCTCGGTTTTTCCCTTCTAAAACTGACATTCCCGAAGGAATCGAGTCTTTGTAAGCCTTTCGATAGAAGCCGACCGAATCCAAAGGCTTGATCTCAGGATACTCGGAAAGAAATTCCAGGAATTCGCGCCTCTCAGTGATACGAACTGCAGGGTTTGGGGAAGCCATGGATTGATAGGCATATGCCTGCAGGTTTGGGTTTAGATCTCTGCAGCGCAAGACTTGCTCTTGCAGCTCCCCAAGGGTGTCCAGATCGAGCTGGCTGCACTGGTTTGGAGCAATGATGATGTCGGCCACTACTGCTCCGGTGATCAATTCACGCGAGTTTCTACCAGCGACGTCGACAATCACATAATCAAATTTCTCGCTCAGTGTTCGCAGCGTAACCGTGATGTTGTCGCGTTTTTCAATCAGGGTGATCTTCGGTTCCAGTTGTGCCGCTTCGCGCTCTGCGTACCATTTCGAGGCGCTGCGTTGCGCATCCGCGTCTACCAGGCAGACATCGTGGCCTTCCATTGCCAACCCAGTTGATACGTTTACGGCAGTGGTAGTTTTGCCTACGCCGCCTTTGTTCCCTCCAACGATCACGATTGTGCCCATGGGGTCTCCTAAATTAATTCGCAATTAATAATTCGCAAATAACAATTAATAATCAGCTCTGCGGCGCTTCTAGTCAAGCCAGATCCAGTGCTGATTGGTCCATGCCCCTTCTCAACGATCTAGAACAACCCGGCGCTTGGCTTTGCTACCGTCGATGTCAGTCGTTATAAGGATCAACGTGCCGGTAAAGCCGTTGCTTGTGTAGAAGCGGATCCACTCAGCTGCACGTGCTGCGCTGGTGGTGAATTCGTTGATGATCGTAGTAACACCTTCTGCATCAATGACCGCTCCATTTAGCGCATAAGAGGTCATATGCCATTCCCTTAGCCGAGATTGGACGGCACAGCTCCCTGCGTGCCCAAGCGGACAAGCAGAGGCCATTCGCTGAAGCCAAAAACAGCTTTCAGGTGATAAGGGAATGCTTACTAAGGAACGACATGAGCGACTCGGCGATGCAGGGTGCTGCAACCTCACCGGCAAACTGTTTTATCCAATAGCGATACTTAGGGTCTGCAAGGTCACGTAACAGCAAAGGACGAGCTGTGATACATTTCATGTTGAGCATGATTTTCCACCAGGTTGATTGTGTTCACGCTGGGGGTGGTTGCACCCATCCCCAGCACCTTCTTTAACTACCTTCTCCTTCTATTAGCCCATGAATGCCAGAATCGGCACGATATCCTGTGGCACACGACCTGTGAGGATTAGAAAATTTCGCCAGATCTCGTAAGGCACGTCTTGGCTCCCCTCCTTGAACTTCCTAATCCGTCTGTCTGATGCGATGCGAAGCAATCCCGCCAGCTTTTTATCCGTCGCATACGCGTCGAAATGGTCCTGGAAGTGCCGGAAATAGGACCTGACTATTTCAGCGTGAGGTGCTTCCCATCCTTCGTGCTTACGCAACAGGTGAGTACGCGGAAACAAAGCCTCGTCTAGATCCTTCGGACCAGGAATGCTAGGTGCGTACAGGTTTGCTTCGAGCTGCTTTATCGCCTCGCGAGTAGCCTTCTCGAAAATCAATCTCTGCTGTTCAGGGATACCAGGTAGCTCAATCTTCATTGTCATCCCACTAATTAATAAATCATAATTATTAATTGCCAATTAATAAATCATACGAAGGAACGTAAAGACTGGGGCCTTGCGGCCCCTTCTTTACCGTGGTGACAGTTCGATACGCTGAACGTCTGAAACACGGATGTTGACCAGGTTCAGCGACCCTGTTGCCAACCTTTCCCAGTAACCTTGCTGATGCACATGCATCAACGCGTAGAAAAGGTAGTCAGGTAGAACGATGTCTGTTCGGTTCACCAAGACACCTATGTGTTCAGGATTGAACACTCGCCCTGGTGCACCGCATCGATCAGCTGAACCCCGACGAATTATCCAAAAGTGAGCCTCTGGAAAATTCGTTCGGATAGTCGCTACATCTGAAAGTCTCATCTCGTTCCTCGTAGGTGGCAACGACTAGCCCCCTCAGGATCGAGTGGCTCTCTGCGTGCCACCAACAAGGACATAATAGGCCCAAATGGGCCTAGGATCAACAAAATTATTAATTAATAATTACTAAATAACAAGGCTATTCCATCTCTCGGCTAGGGAGCAGACTGTCCTGAGCAGCAGCGCATAATTGAGGACCTGCAACCAGGTGAAGTCGCCATAGCGGAGAAGATCGGCCGAATCAGCCCTCTTAACCTAGTCGAACCGGAAAAGCTTGTGGGCACTATCAGAGCGTAGGGCGCACGCCTGGCGGTGCCCGGCATTGTCGATCTATCGGAATTGGCAAAGACATCCAGTGGCGTAGCCGAGGTAGTGTTGCAAGGCGTGCAGGCCATGCTATTTGCGTGTGGCCCTACAATAAGACAAGGGAGAGCGACAGCGTATTAACCCTGGTGACACCCGCCATCGTACTGTGGAACACGGTCTCCCTGGATCGGGCCACCCTAGGGCTGACTGAAGCCGGAAAGCCGGTTAATACCGATCTGTATCAGTACCTGTCGCCATTGGGCTGGGAGCACATCAACCTGACCGGCGATTACGTCTGGCGGCAGGGCCGCAAGCTGGAAGACGGTAGATTCAGGCCGTTACGACAGCTCTGAAAACCTTAGCGCTCGATTTTTTTCCTAATTCTCTAGGCTCTACTACGAGACGGCCTAAAGCTGAAGCTACCTTGATTCTGATCTGGTGACCAACGAGCGCCGCCGCTTATGAGTGATGGCCGGGCCTTGCTTGCGATCGCTCACTTCGCGGACCTCAACGAAATCCGGAGCGTCAATCTGGATACGCACAGCCCCCTCTGAAACGCTTAGGACTTGGACCTGAATTGCATCGCCGATCCTAATGTTTTCACCTTCGCGGCGAGTGAGAAGGAGCATACGATTTTTTCCTTTTTACTAGGACCACTGGGCCAGCACCCTTTTACATTGGTTGCTCATGACTCACTTCATGAACGGCCGCAGTACCCGTCATTGTCACATAGAGAAATCCACCGTTGCCAAAGACGCCAATAGCGGTGGTCACCTGCACACCAAAAAGGATTGTTGTCCTACGTGGAGCACTGGCCATGAATGACTCATAAGCTTCCGACCACTCATTACGGTTTCGATCCATGAATGATTGGATCAACCCTTTTTGAGTGATCTGGATCGTGCTAGTCACGGAAAAGACGCCAAGATTTTCGACAAGCCTGTAACCCGATGGGAGGGGGGTAGTCAGTAATTCCATGCTAATTCTCTTCAGTTTATAATGAAGCAACGGTCACTGTGTCTCAATAGAGCTGAGCTCAACACGCGAGAACTCCAGAGTGGTGCCGGTTGAAAAGTTGTAGGATGCGGTGTCAGTCACTGTGAGGTTGGACACTTCGTAACCGTCCGGGCAACACACCTTCCTGACACCGTCGCTTGAGGCGATGGTGTCCACCCAAATATA